>JAADCW010000061.1 GCA_013154225.1 Chloroflexota bacterium | reverse complement strand
GGACATGCCCATCAAGGACAAAATCGAGACCATCTGCCGCGAGGTTTACGGCGCGGACGGTGTGGATTACAGCCCCCTGGCCGAGGAACGCATCGCGGAATACACCCGCCTGGGCTACGACAAACTGCCCATCTGCATGGCAAAAACCCATTTGAGCATCAGCCACGACCCCACATTGAAGGGCGCGCCCCGGGGCTTCCGGGTGCCTATCCGCGACGTGCGCGCATCCGTAGGCGCGGGCTTCCTTTATCCTCTGGTGGGCAAAATGCGCACCATGCCCGGCCTGCCCACCCGCCCAGCCTTCATGGATGTGGACCTCGACCTGGAAACCGGCAAGGTGGTGGGGCTGTTTTAGGGGCAAAGAACGCAGACAGCCGCAGACAGGGCGATAAACCGCAGATTTCGCAGATTTGTAAGGGCGACCGGCTGGTCGCCCTGATTTTATCCACCGATGCACACCGATGGACACCGAAGGGAAAAAGAACGCAGATTGGGAGAATTGCGAATTGCGAATGAAGGAATTGCGGAGCCGTTTTCTGCACCTCCGTGCCCTCTATTCCTCTGTGCCTCTGTGTCTCTGTGTCTCTACGCCTCCGCGTCCTCTATTCCTCTGTGCCTCTGCGCCTCCGCGCCCTCTTTTCCTCTGTGCCTCTGCGTCCCTGCGCCTCCGCGTCTCCGCGCCCTCTGTGCCTCTGCGTCCCTGCGCTCCCCCTTCACGTCCTCAAGGGAAGTGCGCCTTGACAGCAGGCCAGGGAACGGGTAGCATACAACCATCTTCAAAACCGGGCGGCACTGCCGCCGGGGAGGTGCCCTTTGTCCGTTCCCCAACCTCAACCACTGCCCCAACCAGAAACCTTCACCGACCGGATGCGCGTGCGCTTCAAAGGCGTTTTGGACACGGTAGGCGGCGCGCTCAACCGTTTGGGCATTCACCCCAACGCAATGACCCTCACCGGCGTGGCCGGAAACGCCGTCGCGGCTGTGCTCCTGGCGCAAGGACGCATTGTCACTGGCGGCGTTGTGGTGCTTGCCATGGGCGCGTTCGACGCCTTAGACGGCACCATGGCCCGCCTGCGAGGCAAACCCACCCCTTGGGGGTCGTTTCTGGATTCCGTGGCCGACCGCTATTCCGAACTCATGCTCTTCGGCGGTCTGGCCTACTACTACACCACCCAAGGCGACGTCCGCGGCGCGATGCTCGCCTATTTGGCCGCGGCCGGTGCAGTGTTGGTTTCCTACACCCGAGCCAAAGCCGAAGCCCTGGGCTGGGAAGTCAAAGTCGGC
Organism: Chloroflexota bacterium; assembly: GCA_013154225.1. Classification (GTDB taxonomy): domain Bacteria; phylum Chloroflexota; class Anaerolineae; order Anaerolineales; family DRMV01; genus DRMV01. The sequence goes on along the minus strand of JAADCW010000061.1, from coordinate 9,362 downwards.
ATCCTGACCCGCTTTGAACGGTATCTGGTTTTCGCACCTTCCCTGCTCCTCAACCTTCCGCAAATTGGGCTGGCGATCATTGCTGTGGGCGCTAACATCACCGCGCTTCAGCGCATCTTCTTTGCGCACCGCTTGGCCAAACAAACCACTTCCGACCAAGAGGCAAAGCCATGACCTTCCATATCGGTCCCATTCCCATTCACCTTTACGGCGTCATCTTGATGTTAGGCGCGCTCGCGGGCGCCTGGCTGGCCACCGTCGAAGCCAAACGCCGCGGCGAAGATCCCGAAATCGTGTGGGATGCGCTCACCTGGGTGCTCATCGGCGGCGTGATTGGCGCGCGGCTGTGGCACGTCTTCACCCCGCCCGAATCCATGGTCAAGTTGGGCATTACCACCCAGTATTACCTCACCCATCCTTTGGCCATCCTGGCAGTATGGCGGGGCGGGCTGGGCATTCCCGGCGCGGTGATGGGCGGCGTGCTGGCCTTTTGGCTCTATGCCCGCCACAAGAAAATCCCCTTTGCCTATTGGCTGGATATTTTTGCACCGGGCATTGCCTTGGGGCAGGCCATTGGCCGCTGGGGCAACTACGTCAATCAGGAACTCTACGGCGCGCCCACCAACCTGCCGTGGGCTATTTACATTGACCCTCAGCACCGCCTGCCCGAATTTGCCAATCAGGCTTACTACCACCCGCTGTTCCTCTACGAATCCCTTTGGAACCTGCTCAACATGAGCGTTTTGCTCTACCTGGGGCGCAAATACCGCGATCGCCTTTACAACGGCGACCTGTTCCTCATCTACCTCATCATCTACGCCGTAGGGCGCTTTTTCCTGGAATTTCTCCGCCTGGACCCGGCTGAAGTGGGCGGTTTAGACATCAACCAAATGCTGATGGCCGTGGTCGCGATCAGCGCCGCGGCCGCGCTGGCCTGGCGTCACCGCCCTGGGGCACCAGCCCCCAAGCCTGCGCAAACTTCCACCCGACGGAGGCGGCACAAAAAGAAGCACTGACCGTGCGAAAGGATTTCCCATGATTCATGCGGAGGGATTGGGTAAACGGTTCGACGACTTCTGGGCCGTGGAAGATTTCACGTTAGACGTCGCCGCGGGGGAAGTCGTTGCCGTCCTTGGTCCCAACGGCGCAGGCAAGACCACCACCGTGCGGATGCTGGTCTCTGTGCTTCAACCCACCCGCGGCCACGCCACCGTAGCAGGCTTTGACGTGGCCACCCAAGGGTTAGATGTACGCGCGCATGTGGGGGTGCTAACCGAACAACACGGGCTTTACACGCGAATGCCCGCGGAAGAATACCTCGACTTCTTTGCCCAAATCTACGGCCTGGACGAGCGCCTGCGCGCAGAGCGCATTGAGCGCTGGTTGCGCTATTTTGGTCTGTGGGAATACCGCTCCTGGCGCATTGCCACCTATTCCAAAGGAATGCGCCAAAAACTGGCCCTGGCCCGGGCACTGCTTCACGAGCCGCCGGTCCTGCTCCTCGATGAGCCCACATCGGCCATGGACCCAGAAAGCGCCCGCCTGGTGCGGGAAGCCATCCGCGGCCTGCGCTCGCAAGAACGCGCCATTGTGCTCTGCACCCACAACCTGTACGAAGCCGAAGAACTGGCCGACCGCATTGCCATCATGCGCCGCGGGCGGTTGATTGCCGTAGGTACACCCGACGACCTCAAAAATCGCTGGCTTGGGCCGCCCATGTTTGAACTCGTGCTCGACCGCGTTCCCAGCGCGCCTTTGCCCACCTTCCCCCCTGAAGTGGAAGTGCTCCAAAGCGAAGGCCCCACAATTTACTTCCGCTCGCCCGATTGGGAGCACTTCAACCCCCTTGTGGTGCAAACCCTGGTCTCGGCAGGGTACGGCATCCGCCGCCTTTCCGAAATCCCTCGGCATTTGGAACAGGTCTATCTGGAGGTCATGGCGCAATGAACCGAAAAGCCTGGCAAACTTGGTGGCGAGGGACCTGGCTGGTGGCCCGCCGCGAAATCCGCGACCAGATACGCGATTGGCGCATCGTGACCCCGCTCATCGGCCTGACCCTGTTCCTGCCCCTGCTGATGAACTTTACCGCTCAGCAAGTGGTGCATTTTGTGCAAAAATACGGTGCGGATATTGTGGCCGAGCGGCTGTTCCCCTTTTTGATGATGGTGGTGGGGTTCTTCCCCTCATCCATTTCTCTGGTGGTCGCCCTGGAAAGTTTTGCTGGTGAAAGGGAACGCCGCACCATCGAACCCCTTTTGGCCGCGCCCCTCACCGATGCGCAACTCTATGTGGGCAAACTCTTGGCCGTGCTGTTCCTTCCGCTGAGCGTGAGCTACTTTGCCGTGGGCGTTTACGTTTTGGGAATGCACCTCAAAATGGGCTGGTGGCCGTCGCCCACCCTGCTTTTCATGGTGCTTTTGCTGACCACGGTGCAGGCTGTGATGATGGTCTGCGCCGCGGTGGTGATTTCCACCCAAGCCACGTCAGTCCGTGCGGCCAGCCTGCTGGCTTCCCTCATCATCATCCCGGTGGCGCTGCTGCTCCAATGGGAAAGCATGATGATGTTTTGGCAGCGCTACACCGTGCTTTGGGCGACCGCGGCCGCGGTGCTGGTGGTGGCTATTTTCGTCTCACGCATTGGGTTGGCCCACTTCAACCGTGAAGACCTGCTGGGCCGCGAGGTGGACTTCCTGAGCATCCGCTGGATTGGCCGCACGTTTTGGGAAGCCTTCCGCGGAGAAGCCACTTCGCTCAAAGCGTGGTATGCGCAAATTGGCCGCGATTTGAAAACCTTGCGAGCGCCGCTGATCATGGCCGTGGGGCTGATGATTGCCGCCGCGGCGCTGGGCGTATGGCTGGTAGGGCAAATGCCCCTGGATGGGTTGCAGCGCCCCGATAACCTGCAGGAAGCGTTGCAATCGGCCAAAACCAGCGGCGGCCTGCCCATTGCTTTGGGCAGTTGGCACGGCGCGCTGTCGTTGTGGTGGCACAACATTCGGGCATTGCTACTGGCCGCGGCCGCGGGGGCGCTCACGTTTGGCGTGCTGGGCGTGCTGGTGCCCTTGCTGCCTTATGCTATCATCGGCGGCGGGCTCGCGGCTATGGCTCGGGTGGGGTGGTTTTCGCCCTGGAAAGGCTTTGCCGCCATGATTTTGCCCCACGGCATTGTAGAGATCCCCGCAATGGCGATTTTCATCGCGGCCACCCTTCAACTGGGCGCCTCGCTGGCCTCACCCGCGCCGGGTGAAACCCTGGGCACGTTTTGGCTTCGCGCCTGGGCACGTTGGACGCGCATCTTCGTGGGCGTGGTCATGCCCATGATGGCCGTGGCCGCAGTGCTGGAAACCTGGCTGACCCCTTGGGTGGCTTCCCACTGGCTGTTCTGACCCCCAAGCCAACCTTGCCCCCTTCCCTCAAACCCGCCATCACCTGAGCAAATTTATTAGAATTTTCTAAAAACCACCCTTCCGCCCTTCTGCCCACAGAGGGGTAGGGTATACTTTAAACGCGCCTTCTGGGGGAGGCGGACAATTTTTGAATTTCTATGATAAACATCTTGTTTTTGAGGATGTTATGGTAGAATGAGGGGCGTCTTTTGCCACTTTATAAGGCAAAAGTTTTGTGAGAGACCCTCTTGCAACTTACCCACCAAAATCTTCTGGAGGTTTGTGAAAGATGACTGAACGCTTGTTGGACGACAGTATCGTTGCTCAAGTGCGCGATGTGTTTGCCTCGCTGCAAAACGATGTGGCTTTGATCCACTTCACCACCACCCGCAGCGACTGCATGTATTGCCCTGAAACTAAGCAGTTGTTGGAAGAGGTTGCGCCTCTTTCCGACAAACTGCATCTGGAAGTGTACAACATTGAGGCCGACAGCGCCAAAGCACAGGAATTTGGCGTGGACAAAACCCCTGCGACCATCGTCGCGGCCTACGATAACGGCACCATCACCAACTACGGCATCCGCTACTTTGGGATTCCCTCGGGCCACGAATTCAGCTCGCTGATTCAAGACATCATCACCGTGTCTGAACGCGACTCTGGCCTCAAGCCCGAAACCCGCGAATTCCTGAAGTCCCTCACCGAGCCGGTGCACCTGCAGGTCTTCGTGACCCCGACGTGCCCCTACTGCCCGCGGGCCGTGGTGCTCACGCACCGCATGGCGCTGGAAAGCGACAAGGTGACCGCGGACATGATCGAGGCCACCGAATTCCCCGAACTTTCCAACGAATACGGCGTGACCGGTGTGCCCCACACCGACATCAACCACCACAAAGGCACGGTGGTGGGTGCGGTGCCCGAAGAGCACTTTGTGGCCGAAATCCGCCGCGCGCTGGGCATGTAATTGAGACAATCCTAAATCTGGTGTGAGGAGGTATCGCGAATGGCCGGGGAAAAGAAAAAGTACCCGCGCGTGATCATCTTCACCACACCCACGTGCCCGCACTGCCGCGCGGCCAAGCGCTATTTGCGGGCGCGGGGGGTGCCTTTCAAGGATGTGGATGTCTCGCGCGACCACGCGGCCGCCCGCGACATGGTTCGCCGCAGCGGCCAAAGCGGTGTGCCCGTTTTGGATATTGGCGGCAAAATTGTCGTAGGCTTTAACCGCGCGAAAATTGACCGCCTTTTAGGCTTGAAATAAAACCCCAAAAGCGCCCTCTCATATCACTGAGGGGCGCTTTTGCTTTGGGAGGCAAACATGGCAACCCTCAAAATTGCAGTAGCAACCGCAGACGGCGAACGCCTGACCGCACACTTTGGCGAAACCCCTTGGTACGAAGTCTTCACCATTGAGGACGGCAAAATCGTTGCCCGCGAGCGCCGCGCCAAACCCTACCACGACGATCACGATCACGAACCCGGCGCCCACGCTGGGGAACACCGCCACGGCGGTGGCGGGCGCAACTTCTTTGAACCCATCCAAGACTGCCAAATTCTCATCGCAGGCGGCATGGGCGAACGCGCCTACGAATGGGCCAAAAGCCTGGGCCTGGAAGTGTACCTGACCAAAGGCAAGGTCGAAGAGGTGGTCCAGGCTTACCTGGACGGCACCCTGCAACACGACCCGCGGCGAGTGCACCGCAGCCATCACTAACCTGCCATGCAGACTTCTTCCAACAGCAAACAACCCCCTTGGGTTTGGCTGCTCGCAGGCGTGGGGCTGATCGTTTTGGGTGTTGCCGCCTGGCTGACCCTACCCAAAATGGTAGCCCAGGAAGAAGCCTCAGCCATCCCAGTGGAAGTCAACTTCCCTGCCCCTGATTTGCACTTCACCACCCTCGACGGCGACACCATCGCGCTCTCGGATTATCGGGGGCAGGTGGTCTTACTCAACAACTGGGCAACGTGGTGCCCGCCATGCCGCGATGAAATGCCGACGTTAGAAGCCTATTACCAGGCGCACGCAGACCAGGGCTTTGTGCTCATCGCGGCCGCGGCCCACGAATACCCCTTTGAAATCAAAGACTTTCTGGAAAAGGAAAACCTGCAACTTTCGTTCATCATTGCCCCAGATCCCCAAGAAGCGGCCATGCAGGCCTTTCACCAAACCCGTTTACCGGCCTCGTATGTGATTGACCGCGACGGCACGGTGCGGTTGATGTGGGTCGGGGCGATTAGCCGCCGTTACTTGGAAAAGTATGTCACCCCACTCTTGGAGAAATAGAATGGATGCCAAAGTAACCCTCTTACAACGGATGACCTTCGACGCCACGGCCGATAGCGGCTTTCATGTCACCCTGGGCACCGTGCCCGAGGTTGGCGGAGATGACGATGGTTTCCGCCCCATGGAATTGATGTTGATTTCCCTGTTGGGATGCACCGCAATGGATGTGATTTCCATCTTGCGCAAAAAGCGCCAGGAAGTCACAGCCTTTGAGGTCAAAGGCCACGCAGAGCGGGCAGACAAACACCCCAAGGTGTTTACCCACGTCACCATCGAGTATCACGTCACCGGCAAAAACGTGGATGAAAAAGCCGTTGTGCGCTCCATCGAACTTTCGGCCATCCGCTACTGCCCCGCGCAGGGGATGCTGGCGCAGGTCGTTCCCATGCAACTCAAGTACTTTATCTACGAAGATACCCCCACAGGGCCTCAACTGGTCAAAGAAGGCGAATACGTCCGCCCTGAAGACCAAACCTAACCCCCTGACGCAGATACGCAAAAGCCCGTCGTTGAGACGGGCTTTTTTGTTGCTTCGATCTGACCCAAAGGGAAGGTAGGCAAAGGACGCTTTCCGCCCCACAAGTTGCGCAAGGCCGCGGCAGGGTTAATGCTCTGCACGGATATGGCTCTCTGGCGCGCCTTGGCCGCTGGCGATTACCAGGCCCGTACCCCGCCGCAGGTCGCCTTTGTAAGCCCGCCCCGCGGTTTCAGGGATCCAGCCATCCAAATTGAACGGAATCGGGCCGTAAGCCACAATCCATTCGCCGTTGTATTTGCGGGCAATGTGCACATGGGTGCCGGTGGTACGTCCTCCTTCACAGGAAGGATGCCCCACCGGATCGCCGGCTTTGAGCAGCGCACCTTGGGGCACGCGGCCGTTGTCGGCCAGGTGGAAATAGAGCACATTCCACCCTGTGCGCTCATCCATGTCATCATCCAAATCCAACATCACCGTGGCATATTCCGAGCGGGCAACCACGCCATCGGCCACAGCCACAGCCCAACGGTCGCTGGGCTTGCACCCGGTCGCGCCCAAGGGGGCAAAATCCAGGGCCGCGAAGGGCTGTCCCACCCCCCAGCCGGTATGGGGCGCGCCCGTAAAGGCCCAGACTTCCCCTTTAGAAAAGGGCAAGCGCATGGGCGGTTGGTGAAGGTTGGCCGGAATGTGCGGCGGGGGCGGATTTTCCCATGGATCGCCGAACAAAAAACTGTACAGGCGGTAAAACCCCTCGGGGGAAATGGCCATGTAATACATATCCGCGGGGAGCATTTTGGCAAAGTAAAACTGCAATGCCACCGAAGCCGCGTTTTGCCACGGGTCTGGGCGCACTTCCGTGCCATCTTGAAGGGTAAACACCGAAAGCGCACCAATACGCCAGCCGTAATAGCCGTTGTTGAGCAGGTTGGCGGCATAGCCTAATTGCAAATACAGCCCCCGATGGCCAGGATCTTCATACCCCAACGGATAGCGCATCTGGTCTTCCGGCAGGGTGGGCTTGCTCAGCGCGCCGGCCTGGTATTCCAACAGCGTGACCAAAAGCCGCGGGTCAATGCTGTATGCCCGGGCAATGGTTTCCACAATGTTGGCCCCGCTGCGGGTCGCGCCGGCCGCGTATTCCTGATAATTGGCCAACCAGCCATTGGGATATTGCGCGACAAAAGCCTGGACGTCAAACCCCTTAGCCGCGGGGCCGTTCACATAGAGGGGGTCGGGCAAAATTTTGAAAGGCGAACCCCAAAAAGGCGCGTAGTAAATGGGAATCTGCATGGGCATGCCCGGCGGTAGGGTGGTGATGTCTTCGGGCAAATCAGGGTTCGCGGCGCGGATTTCCGACACCGTGGTGTTGAAATGCGCGGCCAGCGCGGGCAAAGTGTCGCCCGTCTGGGCAGTGTAGGAAACCAGGGTGCCGGGTTTGTATTCTGGTCGTACGGGTAAGGGCGTAGGCGAAGGTGTTGGTTGGCCAGCAACTGGCGGAAGCGCCACCTGATGGCCGCCTTGGGGCAGTGGTTGGCCTTGTGGTTGAGGGAAGTTACAAGCCCACAACACCCCCCACAGCCCCAGCAACCCCAGCCAAACCAACATTTTGGGGAACTTAAGGCGCATGATCCTCTCGAATGATTATTTGTCTCGGGCTGCCGCAAGGACAAGCCACGATAGTTTTTCCGTCTTTGGTCAGAGTGCCGTCGTAGGGCTCCGCGCCCGCGTGGGGCACCCACCCATCCATCACAAAGGGCACTGGGCCGTCCGCGGCCATCCATTCACCGTTGTATTTGCGGGCAATATGCAAATGGGTGCCTGTAGCCACGCCACCTTCACAGGAAGGATGGCCAATGCGGTCGCCGGTTTTCAACCGCGTGCCCACGGGCACACGGCCTGCGTCGGCAATGTGCAGGTAGAGCACGTCCCAACCCGTTTGCTCTCGGCCGTCGCCGTCCAAATCCAGCATGACCACACCGTTGCCGGAACGCACTACCACACCTGAAGCCACGGCCACCACCCATTTGTAGGAAATCGAACAACCTTCCGAACCGCCCGGAGCAAAATCCAGGGCCGCACGCGCGCCGTCATGCTCCCAGGCCCCATGCGGCCCGCCGGTAAACAGCCACGGCGTATTGGGCTCAAAGGGCAAAATAAAAGGCGGCTGGGTAAGGTCGGGGGGATACAAAGGTTCCACAGTGTAGGCCCGCGCCCAAGGATCGCCAAACATCTGGGTGTAAAAGGCCGGGAAACCGTGGGTAGGATCCATGGCCTGCAGCCATTCGGTGCTGTTGGCGCTCACCTTGGCAAAAAAATAGGCCACAGCCACTGTGCCCGCATTGAGGTCGGGCGCCAGACGCACCGACGTGCCATCCCGAAAGGTGATTTCAGTGAGCAACCCTTCCCGCCAGCCATAATAGCCAATGGAAAGCTGATTGACCGCCCAGGCCAGTTGCGGGTAAAGCCCCTTGTAACGGCGCTCAATGTGGCCTAAGGGATATTCCTTCTCGGCCACGTTCCCGGGTTGGCCAGTGACCCAATGGCCTTGGTAATCCAGCAAGGCCAGCAACAGCCGGGGGTTGATGGAGTTGTTGAGGGCGACATCGGCCACAATGTCCGCGCCGCTGGTTTTTCCCGTGCTCTTGAGGTATTCGTGATACGTGCTCAAGTAGCCGCCCGCTTGCTGAACAAAGGCCTGGGTGTCGAAATCAATGGCCGAGGGCGAAAACACCACCTCGCTGTCAGGAATCAAGTGGGTACTACTGGTGGTGTTCCACAGCCGCCGCGGGATGAGCAACATGGTGTTCGGCGAAAGCAAACCTGTTTTGGGAAGCGGCTGGTTGGATTGGATTTCATCCACCTGCACACCAAAGCGCACAGCCAGCGCGGGCAGGGTATCGCCGGCTTGGGTGTAGTAGATAATGGGCGGCTGGTGAAGCAAATCGGGCGTAGGCGTTGGCGTGGGCGGCAGTTGTTGAGTGGGGGTTGGTTGGGCGGTTACCTGCGGTGTGACGGTGGGCAAATCCACGATCACCGGCGTGGGTGAAGGCGCGCTGTTCCAGCGCAGATCGGCTGCCATTGCCGGATCTCCGAGGCAGGCGCTGAGAAACAAAGCGCCCCACACAAACCAAAGCCACTCACGAAGACGCATTGATATGATTATACCGCCTTGCACCCTTTCAGAATGAGAGATTTTTCATTCTCGGGTGTCACAGAG
>JAADCW010000082.1 GCA_013154225.1 Chloroflexota bacterium | reverse complement strand
GGCCCAGGCTATTGATTTGGAAAACCTGCCTCCCGAATTGCAGGCCCAGTTGCAGGCCATCGCCCGCCAGTTGCAGGAACTGGGGCCTCAAGGCTTGCTTGTGGCCCAGGCGCGGGATGGGGCCGTCGCCGCGCTGCGGGGCGAGGCATCGCGAGAGGCATTGTCGGCCCAGTTGCAGGAGATTGCGGCACAGATCCGCGCCAACGAGCCCCCGGATTCCGAGTGGGGCGAGGTGGCGTGCTTCCTCGACGCGGTCATCGCCCTGCTGGCGGATCAACCACCGCCACCAGTCCCTGCCCGCTACGCGGAGGACTTTGCGGCTGTGCTGCAGGCGAAGGGAATCTAGCGTAGCGTAAGAATGAGAGCGAAGCGCCCGAGGCGCTCCTCGAACGAAATCAAAGGCGATCCACCCAGCCACAAGACTTTTCGCATGTTCGACCCTTCTTTGACAGGAGACACCTCTATGGCGACCGACAATACCATCACGATCACTTGTATCTACTGCGGTCACACCTGGACCGAGCGCGTTGCGCACCTGGAAGGGCAAACGGCGACCGTTTATCGTTCGGCTGAAGGGCAACCCCAAAGCCACTCGGTGGAATATCTGGTGACCTGCCCGAAATGCCACCAGCGCATGGTGGTTGCTGTTCAAGTGAGGGAGGCCCCCGATGCGTGAATACCACATTCAGTCTGTTCGTCCGCCCCGCGCTGATGAGGACGCGTTGGCTGGTTGGTTCGAAGCGCAGCGTCTCAAGTCGCCGGACACGCTGGAAGCGGCCGCGCGGCAGATCGTTTCCCTGGTTACGACTTTACTGGGGTTGTTATGGGCAGTGTTGGCTTTGGGCAACGATCAAACGCCGGCCTATGTGGGGCAGCCGTTGGTAGGGTGGCTGGGGGTTGGTGTGGTGGTTTTGCTGCTGGCGGCCCTGGCGTGTGCTTTGGCTGTGTTATACCCTCGGCGGTTTGAGGTTCCTTTGCATAACGTTGCGGCGCAACGTGCGGCCTTTGAGGCGCTGATGCGACATAAGGCAACATGGCTGGCAAGAGCGTGGTGGTGCTTCTACTGCGGGGTGGCCTTGTTAGGGGTGATTGTGATTCTGGCTTTGTTAGCCGCCGCATGATGAGAGAAGCGGGTGCAAGGGGGGGATAGCAACGCCAATGCTGAAAATTTAGACGTCGCTCAACCGACGCGCGAGATTGCAAATCAACGACATCCACGTTGATCACAAGGCCTGTTTCTCCCCTCTCCCTTTGGGAGAGGGGACGGGGGTGAGGGCGAAAAGGCTAAAAAGAAAACCCTTTGTGCTATCTCTGTGATCTCCCATATCTTGCCAAAATTCATACTCTGGGTTATTATAATGCTGATTATCTTGTGATTGGAGGCGGGATGGTTACAGCCACGCAACCCCCTTTTGTTGGCCGTCAACGTGAGATGGCTTTGCTCGAAGATCTCTGGCGCAGCCCTCAGGCCGCGTTCCTGGTGCTTTATGGCCGCCGCCGGGTAGGCAAGACGCGCTTGTTGTGGGAATGGACCCAACGGCACGCGGACGATGTCCTCTATTGGGCCGCGGAGCCTTCCAGTGAGAGCGATCAGCGCCGGGCGTTTTCTCAGGCCATTTACCGCTTTTTCCACCCTGAGGCCCAGGGCGCGGAGGTGCTTTACCCCACCTGGCGAGCGGCTTTCGAGGCCTTTGCCGAGATGGCAGCCCAGCGCGGGCGGCGGGTCGCGCTGATTATTGATGAGTTCACCTACCTTCTGGAACACGGCCCTTCGGTGGCCGGCGCGCTTCAGCACGCCTGGGACCACACCCTCAGCCGCGGCAACCTGATGTTGGTGATTTCCGGTTCGCATTTGGGCATGGTGGTGCGGGATGTGCTTTCCCCCCAGGCGCCCTTGTATGGCCGCGCCACAGCCGCGCTGCGCCTTCAGCCTTTGCCCTACCCGGCCACGCGAGAAGCCTTCCCAACCTACGAGGCCGAGGCCCGGGTGGCCCTCTACGCCGTGGTGGGCGGGGTGCCTGCCTATTGGGCTTATTGGAACCCTCAGCGCGGGTTCCAGGAAAACCTCACGGCTTTTGTCACCCATGCCGCGCTTTCCCTGAGCGATGAGCCCCGCTTTTTGCTTCAGGATTACATCCGGGAAACGGGCAACTACTACGCCATCCTCAGCGCGATTGCTCGCGGCGCGCACACCCAGGCAGAAATCCGCCGGGCTTCGGGCCTGCCTTCGGGGCATGTCAGCCGTTATTTGGAATCCCTGCTGGAAACCGGCTACGTGGAACGCCGCCGTTCCCTCACCGCGCCGCCCAATAGCCGCCTGGGGCGCTATCACCTCACCGATCCGTTTCTGCGGTTTTATTTCCGCTTTGTGAGCCCTTATCGTGGTCAGATCGCCGCGGGGGTGCATGAGCCTCTGCTGAGCGAACTGCGCCGCCATCTGCTGGATTTCATCGGCACCTACACGTGGGAAGAAATTGCCCGCCTGTGGACCCTCTACGCGGGCGCGCGGGGCATCCTGCCTTTCCAGCCCTTGCAGGTGGGCGCGGCCTGGAACCGGCAGGCCCAGGTGGATGTGGTGGGCATCAACCCCCGCGAGCGCACCCTGATTTTGGGCGAATGCAAATGGTCGCCCGAGCCGGTGGAGGCCCATGTTTTGCGCCGTTTGGTGGAGCGCACAGAAGCGATTTTGCCCGCGGAAAAGTACTGGCGGGTGCATTTTGTGTTGTTTGCCCGTGGGGGGTGGACGCGCGGTACCGAAGTGCTGGCGCGCGAACTGCGGGCTTCCCCGCCTCAGGGCGCACGATGGAAGGGCACTGGTGTATCGCTGTTGGATTTGGCCACAGTGGACAACCAACTCTGGCGCTGGCATCAATCTCCCCCAGAGCCGATGGAGGAGGAAATTCCTTTTTAGCGCGGCGGCGGTCTTTCGCCTGTTTTGACATCATAACCTACAGGAAGGGGAGGTGCGTGGGTGACAGAAAAACCGGAAGACCACAAAGGCTTTCCGCATATTTCGTGGGAAGAAGCCGACCGTATGGCGCGCGAACAAACGGCCACACCCCCGCGCGCGGACGCTAGGCTTTCCCCTTTTCTGATTTTGTTGTTCGTGGGTCTGGGAGTGCTGTTGCTGATCGTGTTGGCCTGTGGGGCGTTGATTTACCCCTTCCACAGTTCTTCAGAATCCATTGCGCTGGCCAAAAATAAGGTGGATATGTTCATGCGCGCGATGGCTGCGCAGGAGGTTGAAGCGGCTTATACCCTGCTGGCCCCCAAGGCGCAAGAGCAAATCGGCATTGAGACATTGAAAGAATGGGCTTCGCCGCCCAATGATGTGCTGTTTCGGGGTTATCAGCGGTTGGAACTCGTGCAAGGGGAAATTGGCTATCACGTTGGGACGCTGACCGGCAAAGTGGCTTCCCTGCGCGCCGTGGTGTATTACGACGACGGCACGCAGGGAAACCTGACCGCAGTGTTGCAGTGGGTGGATGGTGATTGGGCGATCTATTCGGTGTATGTGGTGGTGCCACCCGAAAGGTTCAATCACTGACCCCCGCGGTTGAGCCAGGCCAAAAGCGCGATGCCGGTCGCGTTGGTGGTGATGGTGGGTTCGTTGGTGGTGTAATCCGCGACGTCGTCGTGATACACCGCGCGGGAGGTCTGGAAAGCCGCGAAGGGGTCAGGTGTGTTGTGAAGGGTGATTTCCTCTTCGTGGAAGGTTTCCCACGGCACAGGGCCCTCATCCCAAAAGCCGATGGCGTCCAGGTGGTTGAGGTCGGCCACCTGATGGTGGGGGTGATGAGGCCAGACCGTGCCCGCGCCGGAAACAAAGCACACCCCCCACGGGTTGCGCCCCAAGATATAATCGCGCTGGGCCGTAGCCAGGGGGAGGTAGCGGCCATCGCCTGTGAGGTCGGCATACCAGTAGGCTTCCAGGCTGAGCCCTAACAGGTCCTCGAAAACACCCCAATACATTTCATCCGAGGCCACCGCGAAGGGGTCGTGAACGAAAGCGGTGCGGGCGTCCTGCAAATCGGCTTTGAGGAAGTTGGCCGCGGTCGCGCGGTAATCGGGGTCCAGCAGGCCGAGTTCGTAGTGGGCTAAACCGTTGATGCTGGCCCAGTCCAGCCCCCAGCCAGGGCCTGCCGCGCGAGCAAAGGTTTCGGCTTCTTCCAGGTAGTGGTTTTCGCCAGTAGCAAGGTAGAGCATCGCACCCGCGAAGGCCATGTCGTCGCGCCAGGTGGTCTCGTCGTAAAAATCCGCAGGATGGGAAGGCTGGGCAGCGGGGTTTTCGAGGCCGTAGGCATAGAGTTCGCGCGCGGCCTGCAGGTAGGTTTGGGCCAGCGCGGGGTCGGCTGTGGGCGTTTGAGGGTCGTTCCAGATCACCGCGGCCAGGGCCAGCGCGCCCGCGGCCTTTCCTGCCAGGTTAGCCCCGCGGCCCGCGGGCACAGCAAACACCGGGCGGGCGATGTGATGCGTGTCGTCATACGAAGGCAGGCGCCAAAGGTCGTGATCGTGTTCGTCGCCCACTTGATCGTAGAGCACACCGTGTTCAGGATCCCACATTTTGAGCAGCCAGGTCAGGCCGTTTTGCATTTCTTCCAGGAACTCGGCCTGATGGGGTGCGAAGGCCTCAGGATGGCTGTGATACGCGCTGAGCATCATGTCCAGGCTGTAGGCGGTGGTAAGTACGAATTTGAGGTAATCGCCGGCATCGTGCCACCCGCCGGTGACGTCAATGTGCTCCCCATCCAATGGGCCGCCGCGAGCCACCGCGTCTTCCAGGTGGCAGGCGGCATGGCCTTCGGGTTGGGTATCGCCGCAGCGCTGGATGCGGAAGAACCGCAGGGAAAGGGGCAAAAGCGCGGCATAGGCGTTGGAAGCAATCTGGAAGCGGGGCGATGCGGTGTTCCCCAAGCGCAAAGTGTAAGTGCCTGGGGTGGTCAGCGCGCTGAACTCCAGGGTGTAAAGGTGTGCGAAGCGGCCATACGGCCCCCGATCCGCGCCCACCGTGCCCTGGAAGGCCACTTCCCCCTGGGCGTTGAGGAGCACGAAGGGGTAGCCGCTCAGATCGGCATTGGTGAGGGCAAAAGCGGCTTTGGCATCAGAAGGCAAAAAGCCCACCTGGTTGACCCGCAGATACACGTCGGCCGATGGGGTGGGAAGCCGCGGCGGGGTTGCCGTGGCCGCGGGGGTGGGCGATGGGGTTGACGTGGGCGGTTGGGTGGGCGTTGGGGTGGTGTAGGGCGTGGATGAAGGCGGTATTGGCGTTTTTGTGAAAGCAAGGGGTGTTGGTTGAACTGTGGCGGGTGGTGTTGCAAGCGAGCATGAGGCCAACAACATCCATCCTGCCAACAAACTCAGCCAGCGGAAGAAGGAGGACTTCTGCATGACGATTCTCCCGTTGGAAAAGTGGCGGCAAAATGGAAAATCTTGACAAGAAGTGGTATTTTGGGGATTATAATAGGTTTCCCCGTGATGTACTATGCGGGAGAGCAGAATCACCCCTATTTAGCCTCGAGGAGGTAATCGTATGAACCGTAAGCGTGTGCTGTTCGTTGTCGTGTCGCTCTTGCTCGTGCTGAGCATGGCGCTGGCGGCTTGTGGGAACAACGCCACTCCCACTGCTGCGCCTCAGCAGGAAGAGGCCACCCAGGCCCCTGAAGCCTCGCAGGCCCCTGAGGCGACCGAAGCGGCCACCGAGGCCGCGACCGAGGCTCCTGCCGAACCGGTCACCATTGAGGTGTATTACCCGGTTGCGGTGGACGCCCCTATCGCCAAGATCCTCCAGGGTTATATTGATGCCTTTGAGGCAGAAAACCCGAACATCAAGGTGAAGCCGGTCTTCTCGGGCGGCTATGGCGACGTGAAAACCACCATCCAGACCACCATCGAAGGTGGCGGCAAGCCCCCCGCGCTGGCTGTGATGTTGGCGGCTGACCTGTATGACCTCATCAACGCCGACTACATCATCCCGATGGATGATTTCATCAACGCCATGCCCGACGGCGACGCTTACATCAATGACTTCTTCCCGGCCTTCATGGCTAACTCCAAATACGACGGCAAGATTTGGAGCATCCCCTTCCAGCGCAGTGTGGTGACGCTGTACTACAATGCAGACCTGTTCGAGCAGGAAGGGCTCCAGCCCCCCGATAGCTGGGAATCGTTGGCCCAGGCGGCCGAGAAGTTGACCATCCCTGGCGAGCGCTGGGGCATTGAATGGCCTTCGGGTTGGCCTTACTGGCTGTTCCAGCCTCTGGCCATCGGCAACGGCCAGAACATCGTGAAGTCGCCCACCGAGGTGGTCTTCGACGATCCTAAGGTCATCGAAGCGGTCCAGTTCTACATTGACCTGTCCCACAAATATCACGCCATGCCTGAGGGCGTGCAGAAGAACTGGGGCAATGCTCCGGCCGACTTTGCCAAGGGCGCGGCGGCCATGATCGTGCACTCCAGCGGCAGCCTGAACGGCATTTTGAAGCAGGCTGACTTCAAGGTTGGCGTGATGGCTGTGCCGGGCAAGGAACCGGGCACTTACGCCACGGTAACCGGCGGCGGCAACTTCTACATCATGAAGGGCGTGTCGCCCGAAGAGCAGGCCGCGGCCTGGAAGTTCATTGAGTTCGTGACCCAGCCTCAATACGCGGCTGACTTCAGCATCAACACCGGCTACGTCGCGACCCGCAAGAGCGCCTACGACACCGACGCGATGAAGAAATACATCGAAGAGGTGCCGCAGGCTGGCCAGTTGCGCGATATGCTCCAGTATGCTGGCATGGAACTCTCCTGCATGAACCTGGGCAAAGTCCGCAACATCTTCCACAAGTACCTGCAAGCGGCCTACAACGGCGAAATGACGCCTGAAGAGGCCATGAAGCAAGCTCAGAAAGAGGCCGACGAGGCCCTGTCCATCTTCAAGTAGTGCCCCTGTGATACTGAGGGGGAAACCGGCCTTGTGCTGGTTTCCCCCTTTGTGTTTCTTCTCAGAAAAGCGGAGCGCCTATGTCCCTCGCGTCTAAATCCCTAACCCCCGCGAGTAGAAAGGGCCCTTCGTGGCTCCCCTATTTGCTCATTTCCCCCACGCTGGTGATTGTGTTGGTCTTCACCGCGTGGCCTACGGTGCAGGCGATTTACACCAGCTTCTTCCGCCAATACCTCAACATTGCCAAGTTCCGCACGCCCACCTTTGTGGGGTTGGAAAATTACAAAACCCTGTTGACCAGCCCTGATTTTCACGAAGTGCTGCGGAACACGGCGATTTACGTGGTGGGCACCGTGCCCACCAGCATTGTGCTGGCCTTTTTGTTTGCGCTGTTGGTCAACCGGACGGTGAAAGGCATTGGGCTGGCGCGGTTGGCCTTTTTCTACCCCACTATTTTGCCCATGGTGAGCGCGGCCACCATTTGGATGTTCTTCTTCACCCCTGATTACGGCCTGTTCAACACTGCTTTGCGGGCTTTGGGCTATCACGGCCCTCAAAACTGGCTGGGAAACCCGCACCTTGCACTCCTCGCGGTGATGATTGTGGCCGTGTGGAAGAACGCGGGTTATTTGATGATTTTCTACCTGGCAGGGTTGCAAAACTTGCCCACCGATGTGTTTGAGGCCGCATCCATTGACGGCGCAAGTTGGTGGACGCAGTTGTGGAAGATTGCGTTCCCTCTGCTGCGCCGCACCACGCTGTTTGTCTCCACCATCGCGATCATTGACGCCTTCCAGGTGGTGGATCACATTTTCGTGCTTACCCAAGGCGGTCCAAGCCAATCCAGTTCGGTACTGCTCTATTATCTGTGGCAGGTGCGTTTTGAAGACCAAAACGTGGGATTGGCTTCTGCCCTGACCGTGGTATTGATCGTGATCATGCTGAGCATTACGGTGACCAACTTTGTGCTCTCTGAACGGGAGGGGGCCTGATGACTGGGTCAAAATTGCGTAAGCGTTTGACGGATGTTTTCCTGAATATTTTGACCGCGGTGTTGGCGCTGGCCTGGGCTTCGCTCATCATTTGGGCGGTGGTGGTGTCGTTTCGCCCTGAGAGCGAGCCTTTGGGGCGAGGTGATGTT
The DNA here is from genome assembly GCA_013154225.1 of Chloroflexota bacterium. Lineage (GTDB taxonomy): Bacteria > Chloroflexota > Anaerolineae > Anaerolineales > DRMV01 > DRMV01. The sequence goes on along the minus strand of JAADCW010000082.1, from coordinate 2,712 downwards.
TGGTTTGGCCATTCGGTTACCTTTGCCAATTACCTCAAGGCCTGGTCTTTGGCGCCTTTTGGCATTTACTACCGCAACACCATCATCATCGTGGGCATGATTTTGATCGCCCAGGTCATTACCATCACTTTGGCGGGATTTGCCTTTGCCCATTATCGCTTCAAGGGCAAGAAGTGGTTGTTTTTCTTCATCCTGCTGCAGTTGATGATTCCCGCGGCTGCGCTCTTGGTGCCCAATTTCTCCACCATCCGCAAGTTGGGGTTGTTTGATACCACCCTGGCTGTGGCCTTGCCCTATTTTGGCTCCGCGTTTGGGACGTTTTTGATGCGGCAGGCGTTTTTGGAAGTGCCGCGCGACCTGGTGGATGCCGGGGTGATGGATGGCTGTTCGTGGTGGCAACTGCTGTGGCACGTCTATTTGCCGCCGGCGATGCCCACGTTGGTGGCTTTTGCCTTGTCGTCCATCAGTTGGCACTGGAACGAATTCCTCTGGCCGTTGGTGGTGACCCTGACAGAGCGCTCGCGGCCCCTTACGATCGGGCTGGTGCGCTTTACCCAATTGGGTGAAATTGGTGCGCGCTGGCCCCTGTTGGCCGCGGCAACCATCACGGTCATTGCCCCGCTTTTCTTGCTCTTCCTGGTGTTCCAGAAGCAGTTTATCCGCAGTTTCCTGCATTCAGGGTTGAAATAACAACGGAAAATTCAATAAAGCGCCGGGCAGGGCGCGTGCTCTGCCCGCACCGTAAAAAGTTTGCAAACATTCTGCCTTATGGCTCTTGACAAATATCGCTTTCGCCGTACAATAAGCGCCATGATGACCGCTCACGCTTTTGGCTTTTATTATTTTGCCTTCCACAACGGCCTGCAGCCGCTGGCCGTTCGTGGCGCGTGAGCAGGGTTACCTATCCCTGAGCGTCCGGGCGAGGCCAGTCGGCCTCGCCCTTTTTCTTTTTCCCTACCAGGGGAACCCGCCTGTGGCGGCGGGCGCGACGTTCCTGTGCGGAGGTGTTCCATGATGATCGTGATGCAGGCCCAGGCCACAGAAGAGGAAATCCAACAGGTGTTGGAAGCCATCCGTAGCCGCGGCTTTCAGCCCCACATTTCTCGGGGCGAGGAGCGGGTAGTGATTGGCGTGGTGGGTGAGGCCCGTCGGGCTGAGCCTGACGCGTTCCTGCGCTTGCCTGGTGTGGCGCGGGTGGTGCCCCTTTCCCGCCCTTATAAATTGGCCTCGCGGGAGTTTCACCCTGAAAACCGCATTGTCCACGTGGGCGGGGTGCCCATCGGCGGCGACGAAGTGATTTTCATCGCGGGGCCTTGCTCGGTGGAGAGCCGTGAGCAAATGCTGGAAACCGCGTTTGCGGTCAAGGAGGCGGGCGCGCATATTTTGCGCGGGGGCGCGTTCAAGCCGCGCACTTCCCCTTACAGTTTCCAGGGTTTGGGTGAGTATGGGTTGGAACTGCTGGCCGAGGCCAGAGAGGCTACGGGACTACCCGTGGTGACCGAGGTCATGGCACCCGAGCAGGTCGATTTGGTGGCGCGCTATGCAGATATGCTTCAAATTGGCGCGCGCAACATGCAAAATTACGCGCTCTTGCGGGCCGCAGGCGCCAGCGGCAAGCCGGTTTTACTCAAGCGCGGCATGAGCGCAACGTTGGATGAATTGCTTTTGGCCGCGGAATACATTTTGAGCACAGGGAACGAGCAGGTGGTGCTGTGCGAGCGTGGCATTCGGACATTTGAGACCGCGACGCGGAACACCACTGACATCAATGCCATTCCCGCGCTGAAGGCGCGCACGTCGTTGCCGGTTTTGCTGGATCCCAGCCACGGCACTGGGCACTGGGCTTATGTCGCGCCGGTGGCGCGGGCCGCGGTGGCCGCGGGCGCGGATGGCCTGATTGTGGAAGTGCATCCGCGGCCTGAAGAGGCGCTTTCCGATGGCGGCCAGTCGCTCAAACCCGAGCGCTTTGCCCGTTTGGTGCAGGAAGCCCGCGCGATCGCCCACGCGCTGGGGCGTTCAGTGCTTCACGAGGTGCCTTATGTCGCCGCAGATTGAATCTTCAGAACAGCCGGAGCCTGACTTTTTTGCCCCCGACGTGTTGCGCGAAGCGCGCGTGGCTATTGTGGGTTTGGGCCTGATCGGTGGTTCGCTGGCGTTGGCGTTGAAGGGACGATGCGCCTTGTTGTTGGGCGCGGATCCTGACCCGCGGACGCGCGCGCTGGCCCTGGAACAGGGCGTGGTGGATGTAGTGTCGCCTGATGCGGCCGCGATACTACCCCAGGCCGATGTGGTCATCTTGGCCGCGCCGGTGCGCACGATTTTGCAATTGCTGGACGATTTGCCAAAGTGGCATCCGGGGCACGCGGTGGTTTTGGATGTGGGTTCAACCAAGGCCGAAATCACCGCCCGCATGGCGGCCTTGCCCGACCGTTTTGACCCCATTGGCGGGCATCCGATGGCAGGCAAAGAAAAAGGGGGCTTGTGCCACGCTGAGGCAACGTTGTTCCGCGGGGCAGTGTTTGCCCTCACGCCTTTGGAACGCACCAGCGCGCACGCCCGCGCGCTGGCCTTGGCTTTGGTCGCGGCTGTGGGCGCGTTCCCCCTGTGGTTGACGCCCGAGGCCCATGATCAGTATGCCGCGGCGGTGAGTCATGCGCCGTATCTGTTGAGTTTGGCGCTGACGCTGGCCACCACAGAAGAGGCCGCCTCTCT
>JAADCW010000221.1 GCA_013154225.1 Chloroflexota bacterium | reverse complement strand
TCTCGGAGCCTTGCCATGGAAGACCTCTACCGAGAAGTCATTCTTGACCATTACAAAAGCCCGCGCTTTCGCGGCCATTTGGACCAATACACCTTTGCCTATGAAGACGATAACCCCACCTGCGGCGACCACGTGCACATGGAAATTTTGGTGGACGATGAAGGTAAAGTGACCGACGCTCGCTTCGATGGGGTGGGGTGCGCGCTTTCGCAGGCTTCGGCCGACATTTTGTTGGAAAACATCATAGGGAAGCCGTTGGAAGAGGTCAAAGCCTTTTCCAAAGAGCAGTTGTTGGACTTGTTGGGGATTACGCTGGGGCCTGTGCGCCTGAAGTGTGCGTTGCTCCCCCTCAAAGTGCTCAAAGGCGCGCTGTATGGCTTGAAACCGGGCGAAGAAAGCGCCGCGGAAGAAGAGGACGATTGGTCGTAGCGCGTTCATCCATCGCAACGCAACAGCCCTCTGCTGTCTGCAGAGGGCTGTTTTTGTTTCATCCAAGTTGGGGATGAGCGCGTTTACCCGTCTGTAACTTTACACTTCGTCTTCTTCCTCGTCGTCAACATCCGAGAGGGAAAAGGTATCGTCGGGGCCTAAAAGGACTTCCCGTTCGCGGCCAGGCCCATTGGCTGGCGCGACCACGCCTACTTCCTCCAATTGCTCGATGAGGCGTGCAGCCCGAGGGTAGCCCACCCGCAGGCGGCGCTGAATCATGGACGCGCTGGCACGCTGGGCGCGGATGACCAGTTTGGCGGCTTCTTCCAGCAGGGGGTCGTAACCAGGCGCGCCGCCCGCGTCTTCCACCAGCAGGCGTTCCCACGGCGGGGTTTCGTCGTGGGTTTTGCCATACTGCTTTTGCCAATAGGCAATCACCCGCTCGACTTCCTTGTCGCTGACCAGCGCCCCCTGGGCACGGATAGGTGCAGGCGCATCCGGCGGCAGGAAGAGCATATCGCCTTTGCCCAGCAGATGCTCCGCACCAGGGGTATCCAAAATCACACGGCTATCGGTGCCCGAGGCCACGGCAAAGGAAAGCCGCGCGGGGAAGTTGGCTTTGATCAGGCCGGTGACCACGTCGGTGCTGGGGCGCTGAGTGGCCACGATCAGATGGATGCCCGTAGCCCGGGCCATTTGCGCCAGGCGCACCAGGTTGTGTTCTACCTGGTCGGGCGCGAACATCATCAAATCAGCCAGTTCGTCAATCAGCACCACAATGTAGGGCAGGGGTTCGCCGCCCTTGCGTTGAATTTTGCGGTTGTAAGAAGCCAAATGGCGGGAACGGGTCTTCTCCAGCAGGCGGTAGCGGCGTTCCATTTCGGCCACCACCCAGCGCAGGGAAGCCAGCACCCGCTCCATGTCGCTTTCCACTTTGCCTAACAAATGGGGCAGGCCGTTGAAGCGGAGCAGTTCCACCCGCTTGGGGTCAATCATCACCAGCCGCAAGTCTTCTGGCGTGTTGTTCATCACCAGGCACGTGGTAATGGCCGCAATGCAAACCGATTTACCCGAGCCCGTCGCGCCGGCAATCAGCAGGTGGGGCATTTTGGCCAGGTCGGCCACCACCGGGCGGCCTGCGACATCGCGCCCCAGGGCCAGCGCCAGAGGCGAACTGAGGCGCTGGAAGGCTTCAGAAGCCATCAGGGGCCGCAGGCGCACCACCGTGCCCTGCCGGTTGGGAATTTCAATGCCCACATACGATTTGCCGGGCACAGGCGCCTGCACGCGCAATCGCTCCACCGAAAGCGCCAAGGCCAGGTCGCGCTGCAGCGCGGCAATTTGAGCAACCCGCACCTTTTGCCGCTGGATTTTGCCATCACTGCCGGGTTTCTCAATGTAGCCCGGTTCCACAGCAAACTGCACCACTGTGGGGCCCACCTGCACGCCTACCACCTTGGCCGGAATGCCAAACTCGGCCAGGGTTTTTTCAATAAGCCCCGCGGTCAGATGGATGTGGCGTTCATCGGGACGGGTGGCGTTTTCTTCCAACAGCAGGTCCAGCGGGGGCAGGCGGTCGTCACGGCGTTGGGGCTTGGGCGGGTTTTCGGTTACAGGCCGGGCGATGGGCACTTCCTTGCGGTATTCCGCGGGCAAACTGGGGGTGCGGCGTTTTTTCTTGCGTTGGGGCTTGGGTTTGTTTTTGGCAGGGGAAGCCACCACCGTGGGCTTGGCGGCGGCCTCTTCGGGGAAGAGCCAGGCCTTCAGGGCCTGGTAGCCGCGCTTGCCCAAGGGGGAACCCAGCAGGGGGCCGACCAACACCCCTAAAATCAACAGGCCCCACGCGCCTACGCGCCCCACCAGCAGTTGCAGGAAGGTGGCCAGACCCCAGCCCACCGCGCCGCCGTCTAACCCCGCGGTAGCCCGATCCAGAGAAAGGCCGTGGGCCAGGCTAAACAACCCCAAAGAGGCCAGCGCGCTGACTTCCCAGGCCAGCACGCGCCCCCAAGGGATGTCGTGGGGTTCCGCACCGCGGCTGGTAGCCAGGCGAAGCAGATAACCGCCGCCCAACGCCAGGCTAATGAGCATGTAGGCCAGGCCCCAGCCCAACCACGAGCGCAAAAAACGGACCCCAAAATCAACCCACGCGCCGTGGGTGATGCCGGCCCAGCCCAACGAAAGCACAACTGCCCACGCGAGCAGGAGGGTGCCCAGCGCGTTGAGCAGCATGTTTCGGGTGCGAGTAAGCCAGGTATAGAAACTCATGATTGCTCTTTAGGCGGATTGTCGGTGGGGTTGGTTTGGCGGGCGCGAGCTTCGGCTTCCATTTCCAACAGCACCCGCACCACCTCTTCCAGCGCCACCCGTTGTTTGCGATAGAAATTCGCCTCAGAAAGCGCCAGGCGGGAAGCCACTTCGCGCACTTTGCGTCCCTGGAGGAATTTCATTTCCAGAATATTGTACAACAACCATTCGGTGGTGAAGCGCCGTTCGCCTTCGGGGCGCAGGCGTTCCACCGCGTCGCGCAGCACCGTGCGCACGGCCTGCGATGCGTCTTCGTCCCGTTCCTGCATGGTTTGCTGAATAACCTGCAGGCGGGTCAGCGGGCTTCGGGAGAGTTTAGGCCCGCCCCAGTAATGGCTGAGCGCGTCTTTGACCCACTGGGCAAGTTCGGCTGAGGGTGGCAGGGCTTCGAGAGGGGTCAGCACCTGCTCCTGGTCGTAGCGGGCAATGGCCCGCAGGCGAGGGATGAAATCGTCGGGGTGGGCAAAAGCCCGCAGGGCCTGCGCGGCGCGGCGCCCCAGCGCGTAGTATTCCAGGGCCATGACCGCACGCTCGGCCAGGGTTTGCAAGACGTCCTGGGCTTCCTCAGAGAGTTCCTCTTTGTCTTCGCCGGGGAAGCCGAGCACGCCCAGCAGTTGCCCGTCGCGGCTGTGCAGGGGCAGAAGGCGGTAGCCGTCCCAGCGGAGTAGGCCCTGTTGGGATGTGATTTGCGCGAGCAGGTCGCTGGGTGGGGTGGGCGGCAGGTTGACTTCATCGCCCACGCTGACGAGCAGGCTGAGGTTTTGCCCTTCCAGCCCTGCGATGAAAGCATGGGGCACGCGCAGTTGGTCGCAGAGCGCGGCCAAGATGGCTTCCAGAAACTGCTCCAGGTCTTGACGGGTAAAGAGGCGCTCTTCCAGGTCGTGCAGGGAAGCCACAAGTTCATCGTCGCGCCACGAAGTCAGGAGGCGTTCCCACAGGGGGGCAGTGGCGCCGATGAGGTGCTCGATGAGGAGGAAGCTGAGCACCATCGTGAGGGGCACGAAGACATTGTAAGGCAAACCATAATGCTCGCCTACGCGGCGCACCGCGGTGGTCAGGGCCAGGACCGCAGACACAGTGACCGGTCCCCGCAGAAGCCAGCGGAAGAGCCGCACCCGCACCACGCGGTCGGGCCAGGCCACGCCGAAAAAGGCCACCGCGTAGGCCATGAGCACCAGCAACACGGTGCAAAGCAAGTTGCTGATGGTGGCCAAAAGCCAGAAGAACAAAGGCGCGCGGGTGGTCACCGAGCCCAGGAAGGTGGCGTAGGGGAAGGCGCCCAGGGTAGGGGCCAGCGCGCCCAAGAGGAGGTAGGCCATGCGGCGGCGGCTGGCGCGCACCACAGTGCGGCGGTAAGCCCGCACGAAGTTGATCCATGCCCAGCCCATGACCGCGATGTAATACACCGCGAAGAGCCAGGTCCAGGGTGTGGTTTGGTGATAGGGCAGGGGGGCTTGGGCTTGGAAGGGGCCTAATAGGTCGCCGTGGAGCAAAAGCAGGGTAAAGGCCGCCGCGGTGGCGTACGCGCCTACCACGGCCAAACGCCGCCTTCCCCGTGAGGGGCGGCCGGTGGTGGCTAAAAGCGCGTCCGAAAAGTGGAGATAAGCCGCGGGCAGGAAGATGACCCCCAACCACTGCAGGCGAAACCAGAGGTCGGCCAGCCAGGCGCTTTGGGCCGCGCTGCCTAAGGATTCTCCCCCGTAGGCCGCGGTGAGGGCAAGGAGGATGGTGGAGTATGCCAGCGTGACCCGATTGCGCAGGTTGAAGGTAAGGGTATAAAGCCACAGGGAAAGGGCCGTAATGCCAATGCCTGCGGCCAAAATTTGATTGAGGGCGCGAAACAGGGCCAGGGTCATAAGCAGGGCCTGATCACGTCAGCGGCAGGGTGAAAAAGAGGGCGGCATCGTCGTTGGGGTAGTAGTTGTAATGAAAGCCGCTGAAAGTGAAACCTAATTTGCGGGCCAAGGCAATGGCCGGGTGATTGCGGAAGGAGGCTTCCAGCACCATTTGGCTCAAGCCCTGTTCGAGGCCCCATTCGCCGGCAGTGAGCACCAATGCGCTGGCCACGCCTTTGCGCCGCCACGCTTCATCCACAACCAAATCGGTGAGCCAAAGCGTGCCGTCCACCCGCTGGATGTCGCCGCTGAGGTAGGCAATGGGGAGACCGTCGTAATCGGCTACCAGCACCAACCCGAGCTTGTGCCATTCGTCCAGCAGCCTTTGAGGGTCGCGGGGGTAGGCCAGTTTGAGGGGGCGCGGCAAGGGCACGGGCTGGAAGTAGGCGCCAAACGCGCCGTTTTCAGCCCATGACATGCGCCAGACGGTTTCGGTTTCGCTTTGGTGTTCGATGTTGGGAAGGTGAGGAATGTCGGTAGCAATGGCGGTGCGGATTTGAACTTTTGGCATGGCAGGCAAGGCCGTATGAAAAAGGATGAGCCCCAATCAGTCTTGCGGGGCGGCGATATGAATACGCAAGCGGCAGGGCGGCAGGGCTTTCCCTTCCGTATCTACCACCACCAATTGTAAAACATAATCGCCTGGTGGGATGGTGGTGGTGTCCCAATTTTCGACCAATTTCCCGTTTTTGACCGGCGTGTGGCTGGCGTAGATGGTCAGGAAAAGGGCCTGTTCGATGGGCGCGATGTCCACCTTGTAGAAACCGAAGTCGGGGATGAGCGCACTGCCTTCGATGTTGACTTCGCCGCTGATGGTATCGCCGCTTTGGGGCTGGGTGATTTCGATTTGTCCGGGCACACAGCCTTGGGTGTCAATTTTGGGCGGCGGGACGGGGGTTGGCGTGTTTTGCAATGTGGCTTCCGCGGTCGCGGGCGTGCCGCTGGCCGGAGTGCCCAAAATGTTGGCTGTGGCCGTGGGTAAGATGATCGCGCTCTGATAGGGCTCGACGTATGTCGCCATCACAAAGACGATGAGGGTTGCGGTAAACGTCAGCCCCATACCCAACGCGCCGCGACGCAGGCGCTGTTCGGCCTGGATGCGTTCCAGACCGAAGATGGCGTTTTGCAGTGCCCGCCAGGCGTTGAGCGTGCGCAGGGCGTAGAGTAAAAAGGCCACCCCCAGGAAAATGTAGATTAGTGTTTCATAGGAACGAAGAAAGCCCAAAACGGCTTGCATGGCACCTCGGGGTGGGGAGAAAGCCCCTGCCGCCAGGCGACGACAGGGGCCAGGCGGTTCGAGTTAGAGGGCGCGCAAGACCCCGCGGAGCAGGGTAAGCAGTTTGGGAACGAGCACGCGTCCGGCTTCCAGCACCTCTTCGTGGGTGGTAATGGTGCTGCCATCCAGGTTGGCTTTGTTACTGATGCCCGAGATACCCAGCACGCGGGTGCCGCCGTGGCGGGCGACGATCACTTCGGGCACGGTGGACATGCCAACCGCATCCACGCCTGCACCCCGCAGGAAGCGCAAATCTGCCGGGGTTTCAAACGAAGGCCCGGCCAAAGAGGCATAGACCCCTTCCCGCAGGAGGATGTTGTTTTCTTTGGCCACTTTGCGGGCCAGGGCCTGCAGTTCCCGGTCGTAAGCCTGGCTCATGTCGGGGAAGCGGGGCCCAAGTTCGTCAATGTTGGGGCCGCGCAAGGGGTTCAGGCCGCCCATGCCGATCAGGTTGAGGTGATCGTTGATGAGCATCAGGTCGCCGGGCGCGAATTCAGGGTTGACCGCGCCCGCAGCGTTGGTCACGATGAGGATTTCCACCCCAAGGCGCTGCATTACCCGCACGGGCAGGCCGACTTGCGCCATGGTGTAGCCTTCGTAGTAGTGCACGCGGCCTTGCAAAATCATCACAGGCTGGGATTCCAGGGTGCCGAGAATCAGGCGCCCCGCATGCCCTTGCACTGTGGAGACCGGCCAATCGGGCAGTTCGCTGTAAGGAATGATAGCTTCGGCTTCGGCCTCTTCGGCCAGGGAGCCCAGCCCAGAGCCCAGGATGAGCCCAATGCGAGGACGGAAATCAGTGCGCTCACGGATCGCATCCGCGATGGCGTCAATGTCTTGCAGGGTGAAATATTCGGGTTTTTGGAGAAGCATAGGGGAACCTCATGAAAAAAGGATGATAACACCCCGTGAGGCGTTTATTCCTCGGCTGGGGTGTCTTCTTGCGCGGGGTATTCGGGAATTTCCGCGGGTGGTTTGTCGCCGCAGTGTTGGTACAGGCGGCGGATGAGCAGGGTCGTCGAAAGGGGATTGCTGTGCCCCAGTGCCTGCCCAATGGCTTGCGGGGAGTAGCCCGACCGCAGAAGGCGATAGGCTGCTGTGTTGCGCAACACGCGCGGGGTCAAGGGAATGCTGAGCCCTGCTTCTTGCCCCCACATGCGCAGTGAGTGCCAGACGCTCTGACGCGAGAGGGGACGACCTTGCTGGCTGATGAACAGGTGCTGGACGTTGGCCTTGGGGGCCAGATCCTGCCGGCCGTGGGTGAGGTAGCGGGCCACGGGGCCGTAGGCGTGTTCCAGTTCCCAGGCGATTTGCCGCCCGGTAATTTGGGGCACCCACAGCAGGCGTTCATCCAGGTCAATGTTGTCCACGGTGAGGGAGAGCAACAGGCTGATGGGGAAGCCCCATTCGGCAATGAGGGCAATCAGCGCCAAATCGCGCACGGCCTGCCGCTTGGGCGATTGAAGCAAAGTTTGCCACAGGCGTTGCAGGTCTTCGGTTTGCAGGCATGATGTCGCGCGCGAGGGTTTGCTCTCCAGCAGGGTTTGAAGCACCGTTGCGTCTTTGGGCACAAAGGGCGCGATGAGTTGATCGGTGAGAAGGAGGTAACGTTCCAGCACCCGCAGAGCGGCTAAACGGCGGTGCAAGGTCGTTCGGCGCCGTCCTTGGCTCACCTCATACGCCAAAAAGGCTGTAACATCGTCCGCGGTGATGCGGTCGGTGAGGATGTTTTTCCCGCGGTAGCGCGCGAGGTAATCCAAGAAGCGACTGACGTCACTGGTGTAGGCTTTCGCGGTCGTTGGGCTGTACCCCAGCAGACGTTGGATCTCGGTGGTGAAGTTGGGGAGCCAATCGTTCATGGTTTATTTGCCTTTCGTCGGGGGAACGCGGCCAGTTGGGATGATGTCGGTGCCGTGTTGCTGGGCACCCGACGATGAGCGTACCGTTGCACCCCGAATACGATGGGGTGATGGGATGTATATTATATTATATTTTTCCAGTTTTGGCGGCTATTTTTTGGAATCTTAAAAAAATCGCTATATGGGACATTGGTCAGGCTTGTTTTTTAGGGTGATTTGGGCCCCGAAACGCGCAGAGGATGGCCTGGGGCTTGCTCTGGGCGCACCCTTGGCGCGAGATGGTGGTATAATGGGCTCTGCTCGCTGTTCAGCAGTGGCGAATTCCTTGTTAATAAGGAGCGCATGATGGCCAAATCGAAAGCACGACGTCGTTCCTCAACTCGCCGTCGTTCTGCGCGCCGAGCGCCCAGCACGGCGATGGAGTTCAACCCGGATTACTCCTACGTCAAGCGCGACTTACGGCGGATTGCCATTTTGGCGACCAGTTTTGTGGTGATTTTGGTGGCACTTTCCTTTGTAATCAACTAAGGGAAGGAACGAACGCCCATTGTTGCCGCTTTTTGCAAAATTTTTATTTTTCGGAAGTCTTAAAGCCGCCCCTTGGCAAAGTTTTGGCAAGGGGCGGTTTGTATACTTAAGGCGCAAGTTCGCCAAACGGATGCAGGAAGCAGGGGACCTGCGTTGCGGGGCCGGTTGTGCCTAGGGGGTTCCGACGTCAAAGGCACACCGGTTCTGCATTTAAAGCGGTATAATCTTTCTATGGCTTGTCGTCGTTGCCCTGAAGACCTTTCAATAGAAGAACTCCAACGCCTTTTGATTGAGAAACGGCGGGCGGAGCGGCAATCGCGGTTGGAGCGGTTTCGCCGCAGTGGCCGCGCGGTGATTCTGGCGCCGGAGGAAGAAGTGGGGCTGGAGCGGATGCGTTCCACCTCGCCCTCTGACGAAGCCGCGCCTGCAGCCGCGCCGGTGAGCAAGCGCCGCCGTTGGCTCGACCGGCTCTTGCTGGCAGTGGAGGTGCTGGCCGTTGTTGGGCTGGTGTTGGTGTTGAGCAGTGGTTTCAATTTGCTTCAGCAACTCAACCAGGAAGTGGCTGGCGCGCTGAAGCAGCCCACCATGACGCCCACGCCCCTGGTCATGGCCGTGGTGTTGCCTTCGGGGCACACCCCGCCCACAGCCCCTGGTGGCGCGCGGCCCAACGAGGCTGAAATCCCTGAGCATTTGCGCCCCTTGGTGCAAAGCCTGGCCGCGATGCCTCTGCCCACCCCAGGGCCGGGGCAACCCATTCGGATTCGCATCCCAGCCATTGGGGTGGATGCGCCCGTGGTGCAAGGCGACGGCTGGGAGCAACTCAAAAAGGGTGTGGGGCACCACATTGGCAGCGCCAACCCCGGTGAAAAGGGCAATATGGTGCTCTCGGGGCACGACGACATTTACGGCGAAGTGTTCCGTGATTTGGACCGCCTCAAACCGGGTGACGAAATCATCGTTTATACCCACGATAAAGCCTACACCTACATCGTGACCGAAATCCACATTGTGGAACCCACCGATGTCCAATGGCTGGCGCCCACCGACCGCCCCACGGTAACGCTGGTTTCCTGTTACCCCTACATGGTGGACAACAAGCGCATCATCGTGCGAGGGGTGTTGAAATAGGCAATTTTCTGGTATAATCTGCCCGCTGACTTGACCGAGCGACGGCTGAGGCTATCGCTCTGGAGACTTGCACAAAAGGAGATGCATGGTCATGGGTTTAGACAAAGAAACCAAAACCGAAGTGATCGAATCGTTCCACCGTCATGAGAAAGATACGGGTTCCCCCGAGGTGCAGATTGCCATTCTCACCACCCGTATCAAGCAACTCACCGAGCACCTGAAAGTGCACAAACATGATGAGTCTTCCCGCCGAGGGTTGCTCAAAATGGTGGGGCGGCGGCGCCGCTTGCTCAACTACTTGCGCCGTACCAACTACCAGCGCTATCTGGAGATCACAGAGCGCTTGGGCATCCGGCGGAAGGCGTAGCACGTCGGTTGCGAAAACGAGTAGGTGGCTACTGCCATCTACTCGTTTTTCATGCTTTATGGTTTGTTTGAGGGGGGTGCCAAGATTTTCTGATCGTTGGCTTCCCCTTTGATTCACCCCTCATTTACACACAGCCCGCCGGTTGGGAATTGGAGCCTGCGGCCAACCTCGTTGGCCGTGTGCTCCAGTCCCTGACCGGGCGGGCGCCTATGGAGGTTCCCTATGAAACCTGAAAGTCACCGTTATGAAATCGAAATTGGTGGAAAGACCATCACCATGGAAACCGGCAAACTGGCCATGCAGGCCGGCGGTGCCTTGACCGTCCGCATGGGCGACACCGTTGTGTTTGCCGCGGCCACCATGAGCAAAGAGGCTCGTGAAGGCATTGACTTCTTCCCCCTGCGGGTGGACTATGAAGAGCGCATGTACGCCGGCGGCCGCATTCCGGGTTCGTTCTTCCGCCGTGAAGGCCGCCCTTCTGAAGAGGCCATCCTCACCGCGCGGCTGGTGGATCGTCCCATCCGCCCGCTTTTCCCCAAAGACCTGCGCAACGACGTCCAGGTCGTGCTCTATTCCCTTTCCGCGGACGAAGAGCACCCCATTGACATCCTGGCCATCAACGCGGCTTCCGCGGCCCTGATGATTTCCGACATCCCCTGGAACGGGCCGGTGGGCGCGGTGCGCATTGGCCGCATTGACGGCGAATTCGTGGTCAACCCCACCTTCCCCGAACTGGAAAAATCTGACCTGGACCTGCGCATCGCGGGCACGCGCGACGCCATCCTGATGGTGGAAGCCGGCGCCAGCGAAGTGCCGGAAGACGTCATGGTCGAAGCCCTGGCCTTTGGGCATCAGGCCCTTCAGCCCATGATTGACATCCAGGAAAAGATGGCCGCGGAAGTGGGCAAGCCCAAGCGGGAATACACGCCCTTTGTGGTGGACGAAGACCTGAAAGCGCAGGTGGCCGAGATGGCGACCGAGCGCATCCGCAACCTGCTGGAAACGCCCCACACCAAAGCCGAATTCAA
>JAADCW010000042.1 GCA_013154225.1 Chloroflexota bacterium | reverse complement strand
AAGTGTTGTGCATTGATGAAATTCTTGCGTTGATAGGGTTTTGACTGATGGGCGAATGAAAGAATGGAAATTTTAAGCAAAGTTCCAGGACTTTGAGCCATAAAATGCTATAATTAACAAGTCCCAAGTTTTTAATCCCCCTTTGATTTCTGGGATATAAATGAGCATTCCAATTCAGAGACAGGAGGTGTGGCTCTTGTCGTGGATTGGCCTTTGGATGCGATGACATAAACAGCATGACAGAAGCCACAGACTTTTTGCAGCAGATTATGGCATGGTGTGCATCAGAGGGGGATACTTGCCGCGCTTTATTGCGTGCAATTCCCGCGTGCATTGTGTGGTTTGATGCTAATGACCACCCAGTGTTTATCTCGCCAGCATGCCAGCCATTGCTTCGCGGCCGTTCTCCTCAGGCGTTTTTGCAAGATATGCGCGCGGCTGAGGAAGGCGCGCCGCAATGCACCCCCGAGCCGGAAGTACACCAAACCACGTTTCGGGTTCGTTTAGATAGTGGGGAAGTGCGCTGGTTGGCCCATGCGTGCAGCGCGTTGTGCAACGAGCAGGGCCAGTTTCAGGGGCGCATCAGCGTCAACGTAGATATTACCGATGAACAGCGGCAGGGGGCACTGGCTTTGCATAGCCAGCGGCAGTTGCGGGCGCTTCATCGGGTTGTGGAACGGCTGAACCGAGCGGCCACCATTGAGGCGGTGTATCCCCCTGCGGTGGAGGGGGCCCTTGAGGTGTTAGAAGCCTCTCGGGCCGCGTTGGTTTGCTTTGATGCCGATGGGCACCCGCATGTGGCCGCGGCCCAAAACATCCCGCAAAACCTTTACGATGCCATTGCCAATAGCCTGCCCTGGCGGCCAGACGATACCGACGCCTTGCCCCTGTGGTATGCAGATTTGCAGGCTTTGCCGGAATCTCATCCCTGGAAGCGGCACGCACCCGATGGCGTGCGGGCATTGGCTGTTGTGCCTTTGCTGGGGCGAAACCAACTTTTGGGCGCGTTGTTGGTATATTACGATGCCCCTCACGAATTTACCGAAAGCGAGCGCGATTTAGCCCAAATTTTGATCACCAACCTTTCAGCGGTCCTTTCCCATTTGCAAACTGAAGTCGCCCTGCGCGAAAGCGAAGCCCGCTATCGGGACCTTTTCAACAATATGGAAGACGTCGTCGGCCTGCACGACCTGGAAGGGCGGATTTTGGCCTACAACCCGGCTACCTTGCGTTTGTTGGGGCTGGAATCCCCGCCCCAGGAAGATTTTTTGCTCGTAGATACGCTGGAACCCTCGGTGCGCCCGCAACTTCCCGAATATTTAGCCCGCCTGCGTCGGGAAGGCCACGTGGAGGGCAAGGCTTTGATCCGTCGTCCTGATGGTGAAGCCCGCCTTTGGGAGTACCGCAGCACCCTGCGCACCGAAGGGGTGGAGCGCCCGATCGTGCGGTTTTTTGCTCGCGACGTCACCGAGCGCGAGCATGCCCTGCAGGCGTTGAAAGAGAGCGAAGCCCGCTTCCGAGCCCTGGCCGAGAGCACGGTGGCGGCCATTTGTGTTGCTTCCTTGCATGATGGGTATCTTGTTTATGCCAACCCGGGCGCCCAATGGTTGACGGGCTACACGCAAGAAGAGTTGCGTTCCATGCAGGTGTGGGATGTGGTGCATCCTGACCATTGGGAAATCGTCCGCGAACGCGCCCAGGCCCGTTTGCGTGGCGAGCCCCTGCCGCCCCGCTACGAAATCAAGATTGTAAGCAAAGACGGCCAGGAGCGGTGGGTGTTGGTCGGCACCGCGGACATCCAATGGGAAGGCCGGCCAGCAGTGGTGGGCTCTGCCGTGGATATTACCCAGCACAAGCGCCACGAGCAGGCTTTGGAAGCCGAACTGCGCATTGCGCGCGCTTTGGGCAAAGTGCCCGAAACCGGGTTGGAGCCCTTGCTTGTTCAAATTCTGGAAGCCGCGCAGAGCGTGGTGCCCGCGGCTGAGCGGGTGAGCATCTTGCTGGGCGACAACGAAGGCAATTTCTGCATCCGCGCGGTCAAAGGGCGTGAGAGCACGGAAATTCGCACGTTTTGCACTACATGGGACGCCCAGGGCCTGCTGACTTCCCGCCAGCGCGCGCCCTTTGTGGTGGAGCAACCCCTTACGCGGCTGGGTTTTCCCTCGCGGATCGCGGAAGAAGACAAAACCGCCAAAGCCATTGTGGTGCCTTTGGTGGTGCGCGAAGAGGTTTTGGGCGCGCTCTTGCTGGAAGGCCGGGAGCAGATTGCACCTTTTGCCGTGCAAGACCTGCGTTTGCTGGAGCATTTTGCCACCATGGCTTCCCTGGCCATCCAGGATGCGCGGCTGATTGAAAACTTGCAACAGCGGCTGCATGAACTGGAGGTGGTGCACGATTTCACCCTGGCCTTACAGCAAACCGCGGGCGTGCGCGATGTATTGGACGCGCTGATGGATGGTGTGAGGCGGGTAGTCGCTGGTGCGCATACGGCGATCTTCCTTTATTATCCTGAATCTCAGGAACTGCGTTTGGCTGGCGCCCAAGGCGGTAGTGTTGAGAGCGCTTTGTGGGGCGAAAACATTGCTTTGCATCCGGGCAAGGGTGTGGGTGGTACCGTGTTTGCCAAGGGTACGCCGTATTTTTCCGATGATTTTTCAACCGACCCCAACCTTTTGCCCGAAGCCCGAGGCCATCTGCCAAAAGGTTGGGGCGGGGGCTGTTTCCCTCTGCGGAATGCCGACGAAGTCATTGGCGTGATGTTTGTAATCGCCCCTGCCGAACATCGCCTCACCGAGCCCCAGCGTTTTCTTTTAGAATCGCTGACCGAGATTGGCGGCATCACCCTGCACCGCATTCGTCTGTATGAGGAAACGCAACAGCGCCTGCGGCAATTACAAACCCTGCAGGTCATTGCCCAGGCCCTGACCAGCAGTTTGGACGCCCACCTCACCCTCAACATCTTGGTGGAGCAGGTGCGGGCCCAATTCCAGGTAGATGCCGCGGCGGTTTTCCTGTTGGATCAGCACTCACCCAACTTGTCGTTCATCGCGGGGGTGGGGTTCCGCGACAAAGCGCATCGGCATCGGCGGGTGTTGGTGGGGGAGCCGCTGGCCGGCGAGGTGGCCAAACGCCAGCGGCCGCTGGTCGTATCGGATTTGCGGAATATAACCCTACCGCTGCCGTGCGAAAGTTTTGTGCGGCGGGAGGGGTTTCAGGCCTATGTTGGGGTGCCGCTGGTGGCGCAGGGGCGGCTCAAAGGGGTGATGGAACTGTTCCATCGGTCCCAGTTTTCCCTGGATGCCAGCGGGCTGGAGTTTTTGGAAGCCCTGGCGCAGTACGCGGCCATCGCGCTGGATAATGCCCAGATGTTTACCCAACTCCAGCAGTACACGTACGAACTCAGCGTCGCGTACGAAGCCACCATTGAAGGCTGGGCGCGGGCGCTGGAACTCCGCGACAGGGAAACCGAAGGGCACACCCAGCGGGTGGCCGAACTCACCGTTGCCTTGGCCAGGGCGTTGGGCGTGTCGGAAAAGGAATTGCCCCATATTCGCCGCGGCGCGCTCCTGCACGATATTGGCAAATTGGGCGTGCCCGACGAGATTTTGCACAAACCCGGCCCTCTGACCGAAGAGGAATGGGCTATCATGCGTCAGCATCCTATGATGGCTTATGAGATGCTACAGGATATTGAGTATCTTCAGCCCGCGCTGGCTATTCCCCTTTTTCACCACGAGCGTTGGAATGGCTCGGGTTATCCTTACGGCCTGAAAGGCGTGGCCATTCCGTGGCCGGCGCGGATTTTCGCAGTGGTAGATGTGTACGATGCGCTAACCAGTGAGCGTTCCTATCGAAAGCCCTGGCCGCGCGAAAAGGCATTGGCCTATTTGCGGGAAAACAGCGGTGTGTTGTTTGACCCCAAGGTGGTTGAGGCTTTCCTGCACTTGATGACCACCTGAAATCACATTTGTATTGCGGAGAAGCGCGAAAAGCCCTCTTGCCCCTCTGGGCGAACACCAAATCGGGGAATATGAGGGCTGGAGCAAGCGGTGTGCTGGCTCCACGCGCCTTCCCTTTTGCCTTCCGCAACCGAGGTGAATTGCCCCTTTCGCTTCACCCCCGGCCGCAACATGACAATAAACAGTGGCGTTTTGTGGCCTGATGGTAGTACAATGGGGGGTGAACGCGATGCAATAAGCGCGCGTGCGTGCCCTCGGTTGGGTGGTTGGCCTTAGCCCCGAGGGATGCGCTCGCGCTTTGAATTTGTTTATGGACGCACGGAGGTGTCATTGTGGCCGCTACGGTCTCGAGGAAACTTTCTAATGCCCTGGAGGGCGCCCTGGCAGGCGGTGGGGATCCCGCAACCTCGCCCCTGTATGTCTTTGGGCCTTTTCTCAAACTAATCGTTGTTGCGGGTGTTGCCGATGTGACTTTTGGCGCCAGCGTTTGGCTGGTGGTGTTTACCATTGCCATGGTCTCGGCCATGTACCGTTTGGTCATGCGCTGGGTAACCGATGGCAGTGGGGGTAGTGGGCTTACGGAAGAGGAATTTGGCGGTTGGGCTGTCAAAATCAATGCAGGTATCACGTTTGTGGAATACACTCTGACGTTTTTGGTGAGTATGGCCGCGTTGGTCACGTTCATCGCCGACCGTGTGCCCATGCTCAACGAGAAGTTTTTGTTCTTGCAATATCGTGCCATTGTGGCAGTGATTTTGAGCATTCTCACAGGTTGGGTGGTCAATCGGGGGCCGAAAACCGCGGCCGCGATTTTTGGGCCAGCCACAGCCGCGGTGTTGCTCTTGTTGTGGACGATGAACATCGCGACCATCATCAAGTTGGGTTTGCATTTGCCTAATTTTTCCCTGCAGGCTTTCCAAGGCGAATATCTCCATTACACTCTGGCCGGATATGCCCGTATTTTGGCGGTGATGACCGGCATTGAAGTGTTTGCTAACCTGGTCGCGGCTTATGAAGGTACGCCCGAGGAAAAAAGCCGCAAAGCCTTTGGTAGCTTGCTCATCATCATGGGCACTGCCGCGGCCACCATGTTGATCACTGGCCCGGCCATCTATCGCCTCTCGGATCCCACCAATCCCGAAGTGTCGGTGTTTACCCAGACGATGGACAAACTCCTGCCCGCGCCGTTGGCCTATGCCGGCACCCTTATTGGCGTGGCCGTGCTCCTTTCGGCCAGCGCGGCCAGCGCACAGGGGCTTCAAAACCTGGCGTTGGGCTTGAAAAGCCGGCACTACGTGCCTGAAATTATTGGGCGGCGCAACAAGTACGACGTAGCCGACGTGCCCGTATGGATTGAGGTGGGGATTGCTTCCCTGTGCTTTCTCTTTATTGGCACCCGGGAAGAGACCTATCTTTCGGTTTACGCGGCTGGCGTGTTCATTTTGCTGAGCATGACAGGTTGGGCCGCGTCCAAGCGCCTGGTGCGAGAGCTGAAAGCCGAATTCAGCATTTCCCACGCGGCCACGTTGGTGGGCACCGTTATTGCCGCATTCCTGACCACCGGCGCGACCATCATCATCTTTGCTGAACGGTTCAAAGAAGGCGCGTGGACTTATTTCATCTTCATCCCCGTGTTGTACGCCATCTTCACCTACTACCGCAAGAAGTTGGGGCCGCCTTCGCCCTTGGCCGAGGAACTGGGGCGGCTGGAAGAAGCCATGTGGAGCGTAGTCACACCGGGCGAGGCGCCGCCCGTCACGGTGACTATGCCCGTGGTGGAAACCACGTGGGAAGCCAACCCCGAGCGCCTCGCGCGCTGGCGGGAACCCGCCCAACCCCCGCGGCACATTCTGGTGCCTTTGGGCGGCTCGGTGTATGCTGAGCAGGCTTTGGAAGCCGCGATAACTTTGGCTCGGGCCAACGGCGGCCAGATTACCCTGGTGAGCGTGATCCGCACCCGTGACCCCAACCCCTCGGATGAACAGAGCCGCACCATGCTCCAGAGCATGAAACAGCAGAAAGAAGCCTATTTGCAAAAAGTGGCCGAGCGGGTGCGCGAACAAGGGGTGTCGGTGGATTATCAGGTGGGCATTGGCCCCATTGCCGACGTCCTCAACCAAATTGCCCATGAGCGCAACGTGGATTTGCTCATCATGACCACGCACAGCAAATCCGCGTTCCAGCGGTGGCTGATGGGGAGCAAGGCCAGCAAAATCTTGCAGTTGGTCAACGTGCCGGTGTTGGTCTTCCGCCCGCATCGCCAGGTCGAAACACCCCCGCCCATCAAGTTTGACCGCATTTTGGTGCCCTTGGATGGCTCCGAATATGCTGAGCGGGTGCTGCCCTACGCGCGGGCTTTGGCCGCGGTGTTCCATAGCCAGATCATCTTGCTGAGCATCCCCGAAGTGCCGGAACCCGGCCTCTATGGTACGATGGCCGACGTGGTCGCCAAACTGCGCGCCAAGGCCGAGGCCAAAAGCCGGGCATACCTTTCCGCGGTGGCCGAAGTCCTGCGGGAAGAGGGCCACGCGGTGGAAATCGTGATCACAGGCACCGACCCTGCGCGCACCATCTTGGAAGTGGGCGAACAACGCGACGTGGATCTCATCATGCTCTCCACCCACGGCCACGGCGCCCTGGATAGGGTCTTCCTGGGCTCTACGGCTGAGCGGGTAGTGCATCACACCCAGCGCCCGGTCTTCATGCTCCCCATCCCCGAACACCGGCCTGAACGCTGACGCCGCAAAGCCCATCTGCCGGGTTGTGGGTGGGCTTTGCCAACGCCCTCTAATATGGTTCTAATACTTTGCCAACGAAAATCTTGTGTTTTTCAGGCACAATGGGAATGCTGGCGGGCGTGTGTTCCCCCAGCATGACGTGACAGGCTTAATCTTTGACGTGACGGCAACAGAAAACCGTTTTCCGCCATACCCATTGCTTTCGCGAAGCAGTCCTTTGTTTTGCGTGCATCTTTATCCTATTCACCTTTTCTAAACCATTGATTCACACTTTTGAGGAGGAAATCCGATGGGTCGAAAGAAACTCAGCGCCGAAGAACTGCAACGGCGTCATCAGCGTATGCTGAACACGTTTGTGCGTGAAGCGTGGGATGAAATTCCCGCAGAGATCGAAGTCAAACTGCGCAGTTTGAAAGCCTGGGGCTTTGATTTGCTCTCCGGGTTGCGCGGCGGTGCCCAGAGCGTGTTTGTGGCTCGGGAAGAAGATCGCCGCGGCGTGGGTGATGTTTACGAAGATCAGGGCGAGACCTTTGAGGTACAGGAAGTTTGGAAGCAGTTGCCCAAAGGCGCGCGTTTGTTGGTGCGCGTAGGTCTGGAAGAGCGCCGTGGTGTGATCCGTGCGTATTATCGGGCGGCCCATGGTGAAGAAACTTTGCTCTTCACCCTGCCTGCAGCCGAGTTGTTGCTGGCCTACTTCAAGAAACGCGGCTTCGGCAAGTTGCTGGAAGCCTTCCACTCCAGCGGTTTGACCACTGAATTCATCCAGAAGCGCGGCGAACAGGGGAAGGCTTACGACTTTGACCAACTCCCCAGCCGTATGCGCCGCGCTCTGCGTGAGGCTGGTGACTTGATTCGCAAGCGCACGCACGTGGGTCGCTTCACCCTGGTGTATTTTGGCAAAAACAAAGACGGTGACGATCGCTACATCGTGACCTGGCTTGTGCCCACCATCCACTTGTTTGACGTGGATATTGCCGAACGCATTGACAAACTGCTCGCGGCCTTAGACTGAGCCGCGGTTTCCAAGGAGGTATGCCATGATCATCCGTAAAGCCCATGCCTTGGCGCTGAAGCGCCTTTTGCAAGACCAAGACGACCGCAAACCGTTTACCGAATTTGCGACCGAAAACGATCCGGTGTTGCTGGAGCTGGCGCGTGCCGACTTGGTGCGCCAGCAGACGCCGGTGCGCTGGGTGTTGACCTATGCGGGGACGGCCTTGGCCCAGGTGCTGCGCGAACTGTATGCGCGCGGCCCCAAACCCTACGCGGAAGACGAAGCCGAAGTGGGCGGCGAATGGGTCATTCGCGAAGGCCGTGGGTTGGATGCCCCGGAAAATTGGCCGGCAGATTGGCGCTGGATTGGCAGCGAAGTCATCGCGATGCTGGATGCGGCCGATCGGGCTGACCGCGTAGGCCCCAAGGCCGAAGAGGCCCTCTTGAGCCGCGGCCTGGCCGTGCGGATTTGGGACCGGGCCAAGAAGAAGGAATACGTGGTGCTCAGCGAAGCTGGCCGCACCGTGTTGGAAATCTACCATCAAGCCCGTCCGCACCTCATTGTGGACGACCAACTGGCCAACTTCATCCGCAGTGCGCCCATTGGGCCTGCCCCGGCCAGCCGTCTGCCTTTGGGTTCCCACGAAGAGCACCTGCTGGAAGCCATGCGCCTGATTGCTTACAGCGTGCCCGTTTCCGAAGTGGTGGCCTTCACCGCGTTGGGCCAGGCTGTCAAGCGGGCTTTGCAGGCTGGTGGCTTTGGCGAGGGCACGGTGCTTTCGGGCGACCTGCTCTGGTTGTTGGCCCAGCATGCGGATGGGGAAGACATCGGTTCGGACGGGGTGGCCCTTTTGCAGTCGTTGGGCTACCTGGACGCTGAAGGCGAACTGCTCCCTGCGGGCGAATGGGCGCTGGAAGCGTTCCGCCTGTGGCACGACGGCCCGCGGAAGGACGTCTGGACCCTGGCCATCGAGGCCGAAGAAGTGGAAGTGCTCCAAACCGTGGCCGCATTGTGGAAGAAATACGACGAAACCGGCAACGAAGAGGAAATCCCCACGTTCAAGCGCCTGCGCCGTGAGATGATTGACCGCAAGGTCGCGGAATATCGCAAACTGCTGGAGAAATATGGCCGCCGCATCAAGGAGATGCCCCGCAAATATCAGGCCATTGCCCAGAAGTTTGCTGAAGCCAAAGATCTGGCGCGTTGGTACGATGACAACTTCACCTTGCGGGAAACCCTCTACAGCCTGGAATCCTTCAACCTGCTGGCCAGCGAAGAAGATGCCCGTGGCCGTGAGGTGTTCCGCCTGACCGACTTTGGCCGCGAGGTGCTGGAAGAGCAGGGCGACAACCCGCGGGACATTACTTCGACCGCGGTCAAAGCCATCACCATGACCCGCAAGATGTTCTCCGCGCCGGCCATGGATTGGTGGCAACAAGCCCATGATGCCCATCTCATCGGCTCGGCTGAACCGACCCGCAGTGGTTGGATGTACGCCCGCTTGGCCGAAACCCTGCAGCGCAAGCCGTTGCTCACCCGCTTTGAGCTGGAAGTGTTCCACACCATCCCCGCGCGTGGCGTGACCGAAGACGAGGTGTACGCGCAGCTGGAAAAGCGGGGCGAAGCTACGGAGCGCATCCGCTGGGCCCTGGAGAAACTTGAAGCCCGGCATCTCATCGAGATTTTGCCTGACGGCAACATTGTCGAAACCGCCACTGGCGAACTGCTGGACGAGGCCCTTGCGGGCGTGCCGGAAGGCTTTGGCAACCCCATCACGCCGGTGATGGTGCGTGTGTTGCAGGCCCTGCGGGAAGTAGGCACCCTCTACGTCAAAGAGCGCAAGGTGCGCATCCTGCCCCGCAACATCAAGGAAGCCTGGAAGCGCAGTGGCTTGAGCAAGGAAGCCTTTGACGATGCGCTCAAGGCTGCTCGCGTGGCTGGCTTTGTCGGCAAGAACGCGGTGACCACTGCGGGCCTGCTGGTGCTGGAAGCCGTCGCGGCCATGAACCCTCAGCCCGACAGTAGCACCCTGGGGCTGGTACAGCCCGAAGAGGCCGCGTAACCGCGTGCGCTAAACCCACTAAAATAGCAAAAGCCCGAGGCATTAGCCTCGGGCTTTTTTGCTGTTGGTGAAAGGGTGTCAGCCAGCCAAGACCGTGCAGAAGCTGCTGAGCACCAGCACGATGATGCCCAATGCGATGTTGATGTAGAGCAGATAGGCGCTCAGTTTGGAGCGTTGAGGGGTGCTCTGGCCCTTGCTCAACACCTGCGTGCGCACCAATACAATGATGATCATAATGATGCCCAGTAGGTGTTTGATGGAAAGAGTATTGGCATAGGGGTTGCCAAAGTGGAATATGCCCAAGAAATTTGGGTTGGTTTTGGCAAGTGCTACGCCGGTAATGGCCAGGCCGATCATGCTGATATAGGCCAGGGTGCTTTGGCGTTTTTGCATGGTGCTGAGCACTTTTTTTGTTTGCGGGGTTTGGCCTAAAATCTTAATCACAGTGGGGTAAAAAGTTAGGCCTACGGCTATCATGCCACCAATCCAACCGGCGGCAAACAAATTGTGCAGGAATGAAATGATGGCTAAACGTTGTTCAGGCATGGTATTTTCCTAAAAAGTAGATTGGAGCAAAAGGTTCACGACGTCGCGCGCGTCTCGTCAGACTGCGGGTTGGCTTCCGCGGCCTGTAGCGCGCGTTCCCACAGCGTGAGCAGGGTTTCTTGCTCTTCAGGGGTCAGCCCAGCAAGGAATTGGCGGGCTTTCGCGCGGTGAAACGTTTGCACCTGCTGATAGAGGCGCTCGCCTTTGGAAGTGAGAAAGAGCCGCAAGGCCCGCTTATCGCGCGGGTCTGGTTCGCGGCGCAAAAGCCCCATTTGCTCTAACCGCCGCAGGCCCACGCTCACCGTTGGCGGGGTCAACCCCAAGCCTGTGGCTACATCCTGAACATGGCAACCAGGATGCGCGGCAATCCAGCTGAGCAGCATCAACTGCGCAGGCGAGACTTGAAGGTCGTCAATTGGGGGGCTTTCTGCGCCCAACAAGCGCAGGCGGTGAAGTAAGGCAATGAGCCTGTCTTCAGCATCCATAGGCGGGCTCTCTAAGAATAGTTAGACGCTCTAATTATACCCCTTTTTGCCCGCAATGGCCTATGTTGGCTCTGATG
>JAADCW010000147.1 GCA_013154225.1 Chloroflexota bacterium | reverse complement strand
GTGAATATCGCAAGAACCCCAACATCCGCTTCTACGCGGACGTGGTTTACACCAACACCGTGCCCGCGGGCGCTTACCGCGGTTACGGCGCCACCCAGGGCTTCTTTGCGGTGGAACGCCACATGGAAAAGATCGCCCATGCGCTGGGCATGGACCCCATTGAGTTCCGCCTCAAGAACGCGATTCGCCCTGGCGAATATCACCCCTTCAGCCTGGCTTGGAACGAAGGCCGCGAGCCCAGTCCTGAGACCATCGAAACCAACGCGCTGGCTGAAGCCGTGGCCAAGGCCAAAGAGGCTGTCAAGTGGGATGAGAAATACAACAACCCCGAATGGCAGAACGTGCCCGGCAAGCCGCACCTGCGGCGGGGCATTGGCCTGGCCATGTTGATGCAGGGTACGGCCATTGCCAAACTGGACATGGGCGGCGCGTTCATCAAGATGAACGAAGATGGTTCGTTCAACATGATGGTAGGCGCGGCCGACCTGGGCACCGGCTCCGATACGGTGCTGGCGCAGATGGCCGCGGAAATCTTGGGTGTGCCGCTGGACGACATCATCGTGGTGTCTGGCGACACCGACTTCACCCCCTTTGACAAGGGCGCTTACGCATCGAGTACCACCTACGTCAGCGGCGCGGCCGCAACCCGGGCTGCTGAGCAGGTGGCCGCACGCATCCGCGAGCGCGCTGCAGCCATGCTCAACGCCCGCGGCGACGGCCCCGAGGTTTCCCCCGACGACATCGTCCTGGCCGACCGCAAAGCCACCGCGCCCGATGGCCGCTCGGTGACGATGGCCGAGATTGGCTTCAACAGCATCCATCACGAAAACCAGGAACAGATCATGGGCGCGGCCTCCTTCATGGCCCCGGCTTCCCCGCCGCCCTTTGCGGTGCAGGTGGCCGAGGTCACGGTGGATACCGAAACCGGCCAGGTCTGGGTGGATGCCCTCACCACCGTGGCCGATGCGGGCGTGGTCATCAACCCGCTGACCGCTTCCGGCCAGGTGGAAGGTGGCGTCAACCAGGGCTTGGGCTACGGTACCACCGAAGAAATGCCCTACACCGAAGACGGCCAGCCCTTGGTGCGCGGTTTCCGCGACTACCACGTGCCTCTGGCGCCTGAAATGCCGCGCTTGAAGACCATCTTTGTCGAGACGTTCGAGCCCACCCATCCCTTTGGTGTGAAATCGGTCTCCGAATATCCCCTCAATGGCGTTGCTCCCGCGGTAGCCAACGCGGTGTACAATGCCTTGGGTGCGAACGTGGATAGCGGCCCGGTCACGCCTGAAAAGGTTTGGCGGGCGGCAAAAGCCAAAGAAGCGTAGCAACAAGCATGCGGGGGCATGGCATTGTCATGCCCCCGTGCCTTCGCATGGGCAAAGACACGTTGCCGTTGGGACGTTGAAAATCTCTCCCTGCCCCCGTTGCCCTTCGGCTTCAGCGCCTGACGGCGCTGCCGCTCAGGGCTTTCGACTTCGGGCTTCGCCATGTAGGCCTTTGCTCGGCATGTGACGTTCCCCCTTCCTTCCCTTGCTCAAGGGAGGGAAGGGGGAAGCGAAGGTTGACCGAAGCAGAAGCGGAGGACAGCCGCGCAGGGAGAAGGGAGAGCGCCCGTTTGAGCGTCTTGCTCGGCAAGTGTTCGTTTGACCATGCCCTTAGGCCTTCGTTTGCGGCGGCGCGCGTTTGCTCGGAGTGTGAACCATGCCAACCATCTATGTTGTGGGGCACGTCAATCCCGATACCGATTCCATTGCTTCTGCTGTGGGATATGCCTGGCTCCTGCGGGAGCGGGATGACGTCCAGGCTGTGCCCGCGCGCGCCGGTTCCCTCAACAAGCAGACCACATGGGTGTTGGATCGGCTGGGCATCAAGCCGCCCCGGTTGCTGACCGATGCTTCCCCGCGTTTTGTCGCGGTTTCTCGGCGAATGGATACGGTCACGCCGTCTCAACCCCTGCGTGATGCTTGGGCGATTGCCAACCGCACCGGCGGCGTCGCACCGGTGGTCAATGAGGATGGCACGCCCTACGGCCTGATTACTGGCCTGAGCCTTTTTGACTTCCTGGGGCGCCTGGTAGGGCCGCGGCCCAAGGGCGAAGATCAGCGCATTTGCGATTTCCTTGCCCGCCCCGCGGCCGAGGCATGCGATACCAGCGTGCCCCGTTTTCGGGCAGATACCCATATTCGGGATGCCCTCAATCGCATTTTGCGCGAAGAACACAACTTCTTCCTGGTGGTGGACGATCAGGGACGCTATCACGGCGTTTGTCGTCAGCGCGATTTGCTCAACCCCCCGCGTTTGCAAGTGGTGTTGGTAGATCACAACGAGCCTTCCCAGGCCATTGGCGCGCTGGAAGAGGCCGAACTGCTGGAAGTGCTCGACCATCACCGCCTGGGGAACCCGCACACCCGCGCCCCCATCCGCTTTACCGTGGATGTGGTGGGAAGCACCAGTACCCTGGTTTCCGAACGCATTGCCGAGGCGGGGTTGAGCGCACCGCCGGAAATCGCAGGTTTGCTTTTGGCAGGTTTGCTTTCCGATACGTTGATTTTGACCTCACCCACCACCACCGAACGCGACCAGCAGGCCGCGGAGCGGTTGGCCCGCTGGGCTTTCATCATTGGCAGCCCCTTGGAAGGGGAAAGCATCCAAAGTTTTGGCGAAGCCCTGTTGGCCGCTGGCGCTGGCCTTGCCAGCCGAGATCCTGACGAGGTGGTTTCCACCGATTTGAAGTTGTACGAGGCTGGCGGGTTCCACTTTGCCATTGCCCAAGCCGAGGTCACCAGTTTGGTGCAGTTGGACGAATATTTGGAAGCCATCCAGAAAGCCCTGGATGAACTACGCGAGCACCGTGGGCTGGATTTCGCCATTTTGATGGTGACCGATGTGGTGCGGGGTTCCAGCCGTTTGGTGCTCTCTAACCCACCGGAAGTGCTCAACGATTTGCCTTATCCGCGCCTCCCCGACGGCACGCGCATGGCCGAAGGGGTGGTTTCGCGCAAAAAACAGTTGTTGCCCGTGGTGTTGGGCTTGTTGGAATAGCCCCCGGGCGTGCTGTTCGTTGACGCAACTTGCCAGTGTTATTTTCGAGGTTTGCTTATGTGGCAAAAATATATTCTTGCAGCCAATTTGGAAGATGCCCTTGAGGCCTTGTCGCAGTATGGGGAAAAGGCCCGCGTGGTGGCCGGGGCCACGGATTTGATGTTGGAACTTCAGCGCCGAGTCCGCCGTGGGGTGGAAGTGCTGGTTGACGTGACCCGCATCGCGGGTTTAGACCAGGTTACCCTGGATGCGGATGGCTGGGTGCACGTTGGCCCCTTGGTCACCCACAACCAGGCCGTGGTGTCGCCCGTGTTGCGGCGGTATGGCTTCCCGCTGGCGCAGGCCAGTTGGGGGGTGGGCTCGCCGCAAATCCGCAACCGCGGCACCATCGCGGGCAACCTGGTGACGGCTTCCCCGGCCAATGACACCATTGTGCCGCTGATGGCCCTGGGCGCGCAGGTGACCCTGCGTTCGACCCGCGGCGAGCGGGTGGTGCCCCTGGCCGAGTTTTATACCGGCGTGCGGCGCACGGTGATGGCCCCCGATGAAATGCTGACCGACATTGCCTTCCCTGCCATGCGCCCGAATCAACGGGGCGTGTTCCTCAAAATGGGTTTGCGGCAGGCGCAGGTGATTTCGGTGGTCAGCGCGGCAGTGGTGCTGACGTTCAACGGCGACGTGGTGGAAGACGCCCGCATCACTTTGGGCGCGGTGGCGCCTACCATCATCCGCGCGCCTGAAGCCGAAGCCGCGCTCAAAGGCAAGCGGCTGGACGACGAGGTCATTGAAAAAGCCGCTCGGTTGGCTTCGGAAGCCGCACGCCCCATTGACGATTTGCGCGCCTCTGCAGATTACCGTCGTCGTATGGTGGCCGTGCTGGTCAAGCGCGGGCTTCAGCGGTTGGCCGAAGGCCGCGAGCGGGAAGATTTCCCCGAGAAACCGCCGCTGTTGTGGGGCAAGGCCAATCCTTCGCCCAAACCTTTGGAAGAAACCCTGGTTTTGACCGAAGCCACCCCCATCCGCGCGCGGGTCAACGGGCAGGAAATGGCCCTGCAAGGCGGGTTCCGCAAGAGTTTGCTCCGCCTGCTGAGGGAAGAAGCCGGCTTTACGGGCCCCAAAGAGGGCTGTGCAGAAGGCGAGTGCGGCGCGTGTGAGATTTATCTCGACGGCGTGGCTGTGCTCAGTTGTTTAGTGCCTGCCCCGCGGGCGTATGGCAGTGAAATCGTTACCGTGGAAGGGTTGGCACAGCATGAGGCTTTGCACCCGGTGCAACAGGCTTTCGTAGATGCAGGTGCAGTGCAGTGCGGTTATTGCACCCCGGGTTTCGTGATGACTACTGTCAAGTTGCTGGAAGAAGACCCCCATCCCGATCGCGAAACCATTCGCCAGGCGCTGTCTGGCAACCTGTGCCGCTGCACCGGCTACTACAAGATTTTGAGGGCGGTGGAGCGGGCTGCTTCGGAGGAATGACATGGGTTTCTATCAGCCCGAAACGGATCGGCCGCCGTTGCCTTCGTTTTCGCAGCGCACGCGCGGCCCCGCGGCGTGGGGCGGCATTGGGTGCATCATGGCGATTTTGCTCCCGGTGTTGGCCTATTTTGCCTCTTTGGTCACCCTGGAGTATAACGCCCACTATCATTGGATAACCATCCCGCCGAACATGCAAGCGCGCCCTGCAGGGTTGCCTGTTTCGTGGGCGATTTTCATCCTCACGGTGGGTTACCTCATCCTCTTTTATGCCATCTACGCCACGCTGTACGCGCTGCTTTACCGCATGTTGGGCATTTCGCCCTACACCGCGTTGGATCTGGAGCGGCCTGAGCGCCGCCGACGGCGGAAGAAGCAGAATTTCGGGCTGTTGTTGGGTGTTTTGGGTTTTTTGCTCGCCTTTTTGGGCGGCATTTTTCTGGTGCAGTTGAATTTGAGCCAGGGTTGGGTGCCCATCCCCGATTCCTGGAAAGTGCCTGGCCCGGTGCCTTACGCGGGCGTGTATCTCTTTGCGGTCATCGCCTTGTGGGCGCTGTTGTGGGCTTCGTGGGGCATTTTCCAGGGTTTACTGGTGATGTTCTCCCAATCGCGTGACAAGGACAAGGAACAGGAACGCCGCTGATGGAACGTACAGTT
The DNA here is from genome assembly GCA_013154225.1 of Chloroflexota bacterium. GTDB lineage: Bacteria > Chloroflexota > Anaerolineae > Anaerolineales > DRMV01 > DRMV01. The sequence continues at coordinate 5,723 of JAADCW010000147.1, read as the reverse complement.
CCCCGAACAGGCTCTGAAGAAATCGAACTCTATCTGCGGACGTATTACTCCCTTTTGCGGAGCACCGACGAAGTACCCATCCGCGCGCTGGAAGAGGTGCATCAGCGCACCAATTCGCTGTTGCATCCTCAAGCCGGCGCGCCGGAACCTGACCTCAATGCGTTCATTTACAGCATTTTGCGTTTGCCGCCGTGCATTACCCACGTGCGGCGGGTGCTGTTGGGGCAAAGCCCCCAGGTGTTTCGTCGGCATGGGGTGGGCGAGGTGGAATCCTGGCAGGCCGTGGCCGCTCGCGCGCGTCGGCGGCGCTGTTTGTTCGATGGCAAGGAGACTTTGGCTTGCTACATTGCCAGCCGCTCCGACATTGACGACATGATCCCCATGCTGACCGCGTTCCAGATTGAATGGAACAAGATGCACAACTTGCTGCGCGAAGCGCCCGAAGACCTGTTGGCTTCGGACCCGCCTGCCGAGGCTTTGGCCCAGGCTTTGCGCATGAGCGTGGACGACCTGGAGCGGCTCCGCAAGGTGTGGGGGGTAGATTTTCTCCCCAATTTGCGGCTGATGCGCCAGCGCAAACAGCGCTTTTTCGTGCGGCTGTTGAGCGGTTCTCTGAACGAATACCGTCGGGCTACATACGCCTGGTGGGAGCGCATTGAGCGCCTGGCCCCCCAGGTGTTGGACCGGCCGGTGTATTTCGTTTCCAGCAATCCCCACAGTTTGCCCAATTTGCTGGCAGGGTATGCCCTGCGCCATGAGAAAACCCTGGCGGAATTCATCCCCGCCTCAGGCGACCCGCTGCTTCAAGAGGAGTGGGAAGCCATCCGAGGCGGCGAGATGCCTTCCAGCAAAGAAAATTTCCTCTACTACGCGCTGAAAAAATTTCAGCATACCCCTGAAGGCCAGCATACCCGTGAAGGCCAACTGGCCCACGAGGCCGCGCTGGGCATTACCCGCATCCCATCGGAACACAGTTTCGATTTGGAAGCCCAGGTCATTGAAATCCGCCGTTTGCGCCCCCAGTTTGTGGACCCGCGCTTGAAGGATCTGCCGTGGGACGTGCTGGCTGAAAGCGAAGCCCTTATCCTCAACATTGATTACCCCCTGGGGCTGGCGGCCTATCATGTGCTTTCCCAGGTGGCCGAGCGGGTAGGCGAGGTGCGGGGCGTGTATATCATGGGCAAGGCCGCAACCCTCAACGGCGCGATTGGCGATGTCATGATTCCCAATGTGGTGCATGACGAGCATTCGCGCAATACCTATCTCTTCCCCAACGCGTTTCGCGCCCATGATGTAAGCCCCTATCTGGTCTATGGTACAGTGCTTGATAATCAAAAAGCCGTGACCGTGCGGGGCACTTTCCTGCAAACCGCACGCTACATGGGCGTGTTTTATCGGGAAGGCTACACCGATATCGAGATGGAAGCCGGCCCGTATCTTTCTGCAGTGTACGAAATGGTGCGTCCAAAGCGCTATCCCGTGGATGAAATCGTGCATTTGCCCAATACACCCTTTGATTTGGGCATCATCCACTACGCCTCGGATACACCTTTGAGCAAAGGTAAAAACTTAGGCGCGGGCAGCCTTTCGTATTATGGGATGGACCCGACGTATGCCTCGGCCATTGCCATCTTACGGCGATTGCTGGGGCGCGAAGCAGAACGATTGGCGAATTAGGATTTGCGATTGAGGATTGCTCCCAATCCCTCAATTCCCCTAATTGCCTCAATCTTCTCCCTTCCATCCCACCGCTCCTTTTGAGCCTCACCCTCACTCTCCGGAGGTTTTCCATGAACATCCTTGGTCAATCCCTGCATCGCCTTGACGCGGCCGATAAAGTTACCGGCAAGGCCCGTTATCCTGGCGACATTTCGTTGCCCAACATGGCATATATGAAAATTTTGTTCGCGGGTCGGCCTCATGCGCGCATCTTGCGCATTGACACGTCCAAGGCCGAAGCCCTGCCCGGCGTGTTGGGCGTGTTTACGGCCAAAGACGTCCCCAACAACGAATACGGCCTGATGATGCCCGACCAGCCGGTGCTTTGCGGCCCGGGTTCCAACAAGCCCTATGCCGACCGGGTACGCTTTGTAGGCGACCAGGTAGCCGTGGTCGTGGCTGAAACCGAAGAAATTGCCGAGCAAGCCCGGGACCTCATCGAGGTGGTGTATGAAGACCTGCCCGTGGTCACGGATCCTGTGGCCGCGATGCAGCCGGGCGCGGTGCTGGTGCATCCCGAACTGGGCACCAACATTTTCACCCACGACCGCATCCGCAAGGGCGATGTGGAAGCCGCTTTTGCCCAGGCCGACGTGATTGTGGAAGGCGAATACCGCACCCCTGCGCAGGAACACGCGTATCTTCAGCCGGAAGCCGGCGTGGCTTTCATGGATGAGGAAGACCGCATTGCCTTGTATGTAGCCGGCCAGTGGACGCACGAGGACCGCGAACAGGTTGCTCACGCGCTGCAACTGCCTGAGGAGAAAATTCGCATTATCTACCCGGCCATTGGCGGCGCGTTTGGCGGGCGGGAAGACATGTCGGTGCAGATTGTGCTCGCGCTCGCGGTGTGGCGGCTGGCCCAGCGGGGCATTCGCCGCCCGGTGAAGATTATCTGGAGCCGTGAAGAATCCATCATTGGCCATCACAAGCGCCATCCCTATGTGATGCGCGCCAAATGGGGTGCGACCAAAGAGGGCAAAGTCATTGCCGCACAAGTGGAACTCATTGCAGACGGCGGCGCATACTGGTACACCAGCAACAAAGTGTTGGGCAACGCGGTGATTACATGCACAGGCCCTTACGAAATCCCCAACGTTTGGGTGGATGGCTACGCGGTGTACACCAACAACGTCCCTGGCGGCGCGTTCCGCGGTTTTGGCGGCCCGCAGGGCAATTTTGTGGCCGAGATGCAGATGAATCGCTTGGCCGAAGCCTTGGGTATGGATCCCGTAGAACTGCGGATGCGCAACGTTTTGCGGGAGGGCAGCATCATGTCCACGGGCACGCCGGTGCCCCCTGGGGTGAGCATTGCTCAGGTGTTGGAAGAAACCGCCAAAGCCGCGGGCTGGCGGAAAGGCCCCAAGGGGTGGTATCGCCCCGAGGACGCGGACGAAACCACCTGGCCCCGCTGGGAGGGGCTCCCCAAGCCCCACGTCAAGCGCGGGGTAGGGTTGGCCATTGGCTTCAAGAACGTGGGCTTTTCCTTTGGCTACCCTGAAAACAGCTGGGCGCGGGTTGTGCTGGAAGGCGAAAAGGAAATCGAGCACGCCACGGTGTACATCGCCGGCGCAGAAGTTGGCCAGGGCCATCACACCGCGATGGCGCAGATTGCCGCGGAGACCTTGGGCATTCCGCTGGAGCGGGTGACCATGCGGGTTTCCGACACTGCCATTACTGAAAACTCGGGCAGTGCTTCGGCTTCGCGGTTGACGTTCATGGCTGGTCACGCGGTCAAAGGCGCGGCCGAGCGCGCGCTGTGGCGCTGGAATGTGGGTGAGCGCCCTGTGGATGTGGCCTTTACCTACAAGGCGCCGCCGACCACGCCGTTTGATGAGAAAACCGGCTTTGCCGAGCCGAACTTTGCTTATGGCTATGTGGCCACAGCCATTGCGCTGGAAGTGGATACTGAAACCGGCGAAATCCACGTCAAAGACGTCATTTTGGGCAACGACGTGGGCCGGGCGGTCAATCCGCAGCAGGTGGAAGGCCAAATCGAAGGCGGTGTGGTGCAGGCCCTGGGTTGGACCCTGGTGGAGAATTTCATCCAGCAAGAAGGCCGCGTCATCACCGACAAGTTTTCCACCTATCTCATTCCCACGGTGATGGACATTCCCGACCACATTCGCCCCCTGGTGTTGGAATACCCCGACCCGCGTGGGCCGTATGGTGCGCGCGGCATGGGCGAAATGCCCTTCCTGCCGGTGGCTTCTGCTGTGGTGCACGCGGTGCGCCAGGCCACGGGCGTTTGGTTCCACGACTTCCCGTTGACGGGGGAGCGGGTGCTGCGTGAGTTGACCAAAGAGGCGGTGTAATGCCCACTACTTCCCCCAGACCTTCGGCGGGCATGTGGGCGCAACTGCCGCAGGGCCGCACGTGGTATCAACTCGCGGGGCCGGAAAACGGCGCGCCAGTGGTGCTGATCCACGGCTTTTCCGTACCGTCCTGCGTGTGGGATGGCACGTTTGAGCATTTGGTCAAGGCCGGCTTTCGGGTGTTGCGTTACGACCTCTATGGCCGTGGACGTTCCGATCGCCCGAACTGCAGTTATGGCCTGGACTGCTACGTGGCGCAACTTGCGGCCCTGCTGGATGCCATTCCGTGGCGGACGCCGGTGGGGGTGGTGGGGCTTTCAATGGGTGGCCCCATCGCGGCTGCGTTTACCGCAGCCCACCCCCAACGGGTGCGTTCGGTGGCGCTGATAGACCCGGTGGTGGAAGGCGTGCCGCTGACCTGGAAACAGCGTTTGCTGGCGGTGCCTGTGCTGGGCGAATGGATTTTGCGCCTGTGGGGCAAACGGCAGTTGAGCGAAGGCCTGAAGCACGACTTCTATCGCCCTGAACGGATGCCTTCCAGCATGCCTGCGCGTTATCGGGCGTACATGGACCCTGGCTTTTTCCGGGCAATCCATTTGAGCGTGCGGCAGGGCATGTTGGGCGACCATCGGGCGGTGTTCCAGGCTATGGGAAAACGTTTGGTGCCGGTGCTGGCTTTGTGGGGTGAAGAAGACCGCACGGTGCCGCCTTCCCAGGCCGAAACGCTCAAGGCGTTGGTGCCCCATGCGGTGGTGAAGTTCATTCCCCAGGCCGGGCATTTGCCCCACATTGAGCAACCCGAGGTGGTGCACCCGCTTTTGGCCGCTTTCCTGGCGCCGTGATGGGGTGTTTGATCCACCGATGGGCACCGAAGAGCGTAGATGGGCGCGGAGGAAAATTGCGAATGAGGGAATTGCGAATTGCGGAGCCGTGTTGAGTGAGGCGTGCTTGTTGATTTTGGGATACAACAAAAATGTGAGGGCATCCGATTTTATGCTAAACTTGAAGTAAGGAAGGTGTGATGTTAAAAGATTTGGTAGAAATTGGGCAGATTATCCAAAATGGGATTGTATTCAATCCGCGCAATTGGGAGAAGAAGAGAATGGAGTCTGCTTCCTTACTTCAGGTTGTCAATCGCTTGTTTACTTTATTAAACAAGCGAGGGATAGATTATGTGCTTGTGGGGGGCGTTGCATTATTGAATTACGTTGAGGGGCGGAACACACAGGATATTGATTTGATTATGGCTTTGCCTGATCTGGCGAAGGTGCCAGAGATAAAGGTGGAAGAGCAAGACAATCCATATTTTGCCAGGGGGGAATTTGAGGGGCTTCAGATTGATATTTTGCTAACGACAAATCCTCTATTCCAATTAGTGCGTCAAAAATATACTGAGAAATTATCTTTCTTGGAGCAAGAAATTACAATAGCAACGGTGGAGGGTTTGTTGTTATTGAAACTGTATGCGTTGCCTTCACTGTATAGACAAGGAAATTTTGTGCGTGTGAGCGTGTATGAGAATGATATCGCCGCGTTGATGTATGTGTACCAGCCTGATATGGAAATGATTATGAAAATCTTGGAGCGTTATGTTGGAGAAGGGGATCTTCGTTCTATACGGGAGATTGTTGCAGAAATCCGGCAGCGTATTCAGCGTTTTCAGAATGGTCTTGAAACGTAAAGATTGGT
>JAADCW010000060.1 GCA_013154225.1 Chloroflexota bacterium | reverse complement strand
GTCCTGTGCGAAGTGAGACTTGGCAGTATTGTACCGCGGGGGCTTGTTCCCTTTGCCCAAGATGGGCTTTGTGGTACACTATGGCTCCTGACGGATAAAGAAAAACTTAATCGTAAGATGAAGGACGCCCGCCAAGCCTTGCTTCGCAAGGCTATGACGCTGCCATTGAGGCGCGAGGTTTGCAGTGAAACACGCGGCCCCCATTGATTCCTGGGAACAGACCAAACTTTTGGCCGACGCCCGCCGTTTGCGGTTGTTGCGTTTGCTTATGGCGCGGCCAGCGACCCTGACGCAGTTGGCCGAGCAGGTGGGGAAGTCGCCGGCGTGGGTGCGGCATCATATTCAGCAGTTGGAGCGGGCGGGCCTGGTCACCCTGGCCGAGGTGCGTCAGCGCGGCCGGGTGCGGGAAAAGTATTATCGGGCTACGGCTGGGGCCTGGGTGCTTCAGCGCTTGGTGTTGCCCGAAAGCGACCATCCGGTGGTGGTCTTTGCCGGCAGCCATGATCTAGCTTTGGAGCAATTAGCCCAGGATTTGGCGCCCCATTTAGAGATTGTGCTTCATCCTGTGGGTAGTTTGGATGGCCTGGTCAACCTGCGCCAGCATTTGTGCCATTTCACGGGTGCGCATTTGCTGGATGAAACCGGCCTTTACAACACGCCTTACGTGCGGCGGCTTTTCCCCGCGCACGATGTGCGCCTGATGACCTTGGCGCATCGGGTGCAGGGGTTGATGGTCGCCGCGGGCAATCCTTTGGGCATTCGCGACCTGCACGATTTGTTGCGCGCGGATGTCCGCTTCGTCAACCGCAATCCAGGCTCAGGCACCCGCTTGTGGCTTGATGCCCGCCTTCAGGAATTGGGCCTGGATGCGGCCCAGGTGCAAGGTTATACCCACGAAGTGGACACGCACACTGCGGCCGCCCAGGCCGTGGCCTCGGGCAAGGCCGATGTGGCTTTGGGGTTAGAGGCCGCGGCGGCCAGATACGGTTTGGATTTCATCCCCCTCTTTGCCGAGCGGTTCGATTTGGTGTTCCCTCAGCAGGAAACCAGGGAACTGGCGCCCCTTTTGGACGCGCTCCAAACCGCCCGCTTCCGACGCTTTTTGACGCAGATGCGGGGCTACAACCCTGCACACACGGGCGAAGAGGTGGCTGTGTGAAAAAGCCCATCCGGGCAGTTATCTTTTTTGCTGAGGTGTTGCAATGAAACGATGGCTTGCAGTGCTTTTTGTGTTTGCTTTGGCCCTGACGGCCTGCAGTGGTGGGCAACAGCCCGCAACCACCGATACCGATGACCTTTCGGGCACGCTCATTATTTTCCATGCCGGCAGTTTGACCGTGCCCGTGGAAAAACTGACCAAAGCCTTCCAGGAAAAGCATCCCAACGTGAAATTTGCCACCGAATCTGGGGGAAGCCGCACTGTGGCGCGCAAGATCAGCGAACTCGGCCAAGAAGCGGATATTATGATGGCCGCAGATTATCTGGTGATTGACGACTTGCTGGTGCCTGATTACGCGGATTGGAACATCCAGTTTGCCCGCAATGTGATGGTGTTGACTTACACCGACAAATCCAAATACGCGAATGAAATCAACAGCGACAATTGGTATCAAATTTTGTTGCGCGACGATGTGATTTACGGCCATTCCGACCCCAACGCGGATCCCTGCGGTTACCGCACGTTGATGGTGTGGCAGTTGGCCGAGATTTATTACAATCAACCCGGCCTGTATCAGAAACTGGATGACCATTGCCCGCCGGCCAACGTGCGCCCGAAAGCCGTGGAACTGCTGGCTCTGCTGGAATCGGGTGATATGGACTACGCGTTTGAGTATCTTTCGGTGGCTGTGCAGCACAACCTGAAGTACGTTTCTCTGCCCAAGGAAATCAACCTGGGCTCTCCGGAGATGGCCGACTATTACGCCCAGGCCAAGGTGGAAATCAACGGTTCGGAACCCGGCCAGACCGTCACCGTGGTGGGTGCGCCGATTGTGTACGGTTTGACCATCCCGAAGAACGCACCGCATCCCGAACTGGCCGAGGCTTTCTTGCAATTTGTGCTGGGGCCTGAAGGCCAGGCTATTTTGAACGAGTTGGGTCAGCCGCCTTTGAAGCCGCCTTTGGCTGAGCATTACGACCGCCTTCCCGAATCGCTGAAGCCGCTGGTCGAGCCGGTGAAGGAAGTCAAGTGATTTTTCTGCCCTGCCTCAGCCTTGGGGCAACAACTTGAGGCCAAGGGTTGTATTCTCTCCTTTCTCGGAAGAGGGCGGAGGTGAGGGCAAAGAGGTCGTCCTCACCTCCCAATCCCTCGCTTGGCGAGGGGAAAAGGGCGCAGGCGGCTTGGCTGAAGCACGCCTTGCCACTGCGCCACACCAACCTGTGATGAGAGGGTATGCTTTGAAGCAGTTTCGGAACAATCGTCTGTTATGGGTTTTCGCCCTGTTGGGCGCGGTTCTGGTTTGGTTCATTGCCTGGCCTTTGCTGCGCACAGTGTTGGCCGCGGGGCCACACATGCTTTGGGAGGCAATCCAAGAAGAAGAAGTGCGGGCTGCGATTTCGTTGACGTTTAGCGCCTCGGCCGCGGCCACACTGATTGCGTTGATTTTGGGGGTGCCGCTGGCCTATGTGCTGGCGCGGGCCTCCTTCCCTGGCAAGGCACTGATTGAAGCCCTGGTGGACATCCCCGTGGTGGTGCCCCACTCCGCGGCTGGGATTGCTTTGCTCATGGTGTTTGGGCGGCAATCTTTTTTAGGGCAGTTGTTTGGCAAGGTGGGTATCCGCTTTGTTTCTGCAGTGCCGGGCATCATCATTGCCATGCTGTTCGTCAGCCTTTCTTTCCTGGTCAACGCGGCCCGAGATGGGTTCCGCTCGGTGGATGAGCGGCTGGAGCGGGTTGCTCGCACACTGGGCGCTTCGCCGTGGGAGGTGTTCTGGCAGGTCACTTTTCCCCTGGCCTGGCGGAGCATTCTCTCGGGCATCATCATGATGTGGGCCCGTGGGCTGAGCGAATTCGGCGCGGTGGTGATTTTGGCTTACAACCCCATGGTGGCGCCAGTGCTGATTTTCGAGCGCTTTGAGTCGTATGGGCTTTCGTACGCGCGGCCGGTGGCCACCCTGGTGATTTTGATCTCGTTGGTCGTTTTCCTCATCTTACGCTGGGTGGGACGCGATGTTGAAGCATGAACGCGGTGGACATTTGCGCATTGAAGGATTGCACCTTACCCTGGGCGCTTTCCGAGTCAATGATTTGAATTTAGAGGTACAGGCTGGGGAATACTTCATCTTGTTGGGGCCAACGGGCTCGGGGAAGACGGTGCTGTTGGAAACCCTGGCCGGCTTGCATCAGCCTGAACGCGGCCGCATTGTGTTGGATGGCGAAGATATTACCTACAGCCCACCGGAAGACCGCCATTTGGGGTTTGTGTATCAGGATTATGCCCTTTTCCCCCATTGGACGGTGGCCGAAAACGTGGCCTTTGGCCTGGCATTACAGCAACAGCCCCGTTGGGCGCATTGGTTCCCCTGGATGGGGGGGCGCTATCGGCGTGCCGCGGCCCAGAGCGATGAGGTGCGGGAGATGCTGGCGTTGTTGCGGATTGAGCATTTGGCCGACCGCACGCCCAAATATCTCAGTGGCGGGGAACGCCAGCGGGTGGCTTTAGCCAGGGCGTTGGTGGTCAAGCCGCGGGTGCTGTTGTTGGATGAGCCTTTGAGCGCGCTGGACCCCCAGCGGCGGGAAAATCTGCGGCGGGAGTTGCGCCGCATCCATGAGGCGTTGGGCACCACGGTGTTGCACGTGACCCACGACTTTGAGGAGGCCGTGGCCTTGGGTGACCGCATCGCGGTGTTGCACCAGGGCAAAATTGAGCAGGTGGGCGCGGCGGAGACCATTTTCCGCAAGCCTGCGACGCCGTTTGTGGCTGAGTTTTTGGGCGCACGCAATTTGTTTGCCGCGGAGGCTGTGGATGGTGAGAACGGTATGGCGCGCTTGCGCGCCCACGGTGTGGATGTGTTGGCAGTGACGGATTTGCGGGGCAAGGTGCATTTCACCGTGCGTCCCGAAGATATTGTGCTTTCACGGCAGCCGTTGGACTCCAGTTTGCGCAACACGTTCCAGGCTGAGGTGGTGGAAGTGGCCCCGCGAGGTATGCTGGCTTACGTGACCGTGGCTGTGCCAGGGGAAGGCGGCGATGCTTTGCCCTTGGTGGCCGCGGTGACCAGCCGTTCATTGGAAGCCCTGGATTTGCACCCAGGTGAGCGCGTGGTGGTAGGTTTCAAGGCGTCTGGCGTGCACGTGTTTTGAGGGCAGAGAGGCCCCAGCGCCGATTAAATGCAAAAGGCGCGGTGTTTTGGCACCGCGCCTTGGTTTTTCCAGGGGAGGCGGGTTTAGGCATCCAGTTTGCGCGCTAATTCAAAGCCATACATTCCCATCGCGTCGTACACCAAGGCCATGGTTTCCTGGGCCTCTGCGCGCATCCGCCGCGTGCCTTCCATCAAGATTTCTTCCACCAATTCGGGCTTGCCTTCGTACTGTGCCCGTCGCTCGCGGAAAGGCTCCAGGAAGTCGTTGAGGGCTCGCGCCAGTTTTTTCTTGACTTCCACATCGCCCACTTTGCCCTTACGGTAGCGTTCCTTGAGTTCTTCCACTTCCTCTTTGTTGGGGTTGAAGATGTCGTGGTAGCGGAAGACCACATTGGTGGGCTTGTCGGGGTCTGCGGGGATGTCGGGGCGCACCCGCGTGGGGTCGGTGAACATGCGCCGCACTTTGGCGTTGACCTCTTCTTCGCTGTCGGAGAGGAAGATGGCATTGTTGAGGCTCTTGCTCATTTTGGCTTGGCCATCAATACCGATGAGGGTGGGCACTTCGCCGATGAGGGCCTTGGGTTCGGGGAAGACTTTGCCATACAGGCGGTTGAAGCGCCGTGCGATTTCACGGGTGATTTCCACATGGGCTTCGTTGTCCTTCCCCACGGGCACGATGTGGGCTCGGGGGAGCAGAATGTCCACCGCCTGGAGCACCGGATACCCCACCAGCCCGAAGGGGATGGCTTCGTCGTCCATGTTGGCCGCGCGTGCCATGTCTTTGATGCTGGGCAGGCGGGTCAGCCGTGGCAGAGTCACCAGCATCTCGAAGATCAGGTTGAGTTGGTAAGTTTCGGGCACCGCCGATTGGACGAAGATGGTGCTCTTTTCAGGGTCAATGCCCGCGGCCAGATAGTCCAGCACAATATCGTGGATGTTTTGGCGCAGTTGGGCAATTTCGTCTTTGCTGGATTTGGTGGTCAGGGTATGCAGGTCTGCGATGATGAAGAAGCATTCGTATTCATCTTGCAGGGCGACACGGTTTTTGAGGCTGCCCACATAATGGCCGAGGTGCAGTTTGCCAGTGGGGCGGTCGCCGGTGAGCAAGCGTTTTTTGGGTTTGGGGTCGCTCATGGTAGGAACCTCCGAAAGCAAAAGGGTTGAGGCGGGGATGGGGGAGAAGCGGGAAAAGAAAAACGCGTTCATCCCTTTGGGGACGAACGCGACCGTCCGCGGTGCCACCCCGCTTGGTGCGCCTGGCGCACCCGCTTGGGGCCCGATAACGGGGGCAAACCGGCCTCCCCTACTGCCTGGGGGGTTCAGGGGGCGGCTCCCAGGTCCATTCAGCATTGCGGCTGTGGTTGGGCTTCCAGCCAAGGCCCAACTCTCTGGACACGCGGTGCAATGCTTACTTGTCCTGTTCTTCGCCGTTGTTTTTTATCAAACTTGGCAGGGGCAGTTTACCATGTGCTTGGCCTGCGTGTCAAGCGGGGGCGTGCGAGGTGCGCGAGGCTTGTGCCCGCTTGACCTTTGAGCCGGGCCTGGCTGGCGCTTGGCCCGCTGCTCAGGGCGGGGATGGGCTGCTCCTGTGGTTGCTCATGTTTCATTCGCAATTGGCGCCATGCTCGCAATGATTTCCCCAACTGCCGCGATTTACGTCCTACTTTTCAAGCGCCCTCATGGTATACTTTGAAAAAGTCAGGCGCTTGTCGCGTCGTTAAAGCCGCTTTGGAGGGTATCCATGAGAGTCATTGTAAAGCGCGAAGATTTGTCGCAAGGCTTGCGGGCTGTTGCGCGGGCAATTTCAGGCCGCACGACCCTGCCGGTGTTGAACAACGTCTTGGTGGCCACCGACGAAGACCGCTTGCGCTTGTCGGCCACGGATTTGGAACTGGCCATTACGGCTTGGGTCAACGCCACGGTGGAAGAGGAAGGCGCAACCACCGTGCCGGCGCGCCTGTTTTCCGATTTCGTGGGCACCCTGCCCGATGGCGCTTTGCGGCTGACTTATGATGATGCCAAGCGGGCTTTGCACGTCCACAGCAGTAATTCCGAAACCACCATTAAGTGCATTGAGGCCGAGGAATTCCCCCCGCTGCCCGCGCCGGAATTGACCCAAGGCGTGGTCATCAGTGCAACCGATTTTCGGGAGATGGTTCAGCAGGTGGTGTTCGCTGCCTCTTCCGACGACGCGCGGCCGGTGCTTACCGGCGTGTTCCTGAAAGTGGAAGGCGATACCCTGACTGCAGCGGCTTCCGATGGCTATCGGCTTTCGGTGCGCAAGGTGCCGGTCGAAAACGGCGCGCCAGAGCCGGTTTCGCTGATTGTGCCTGCGCGGGCGCTCAACGAAGTGGCGCGCAGTGTGCGCGATGGTGAGGAAACCATTGTGATGGTCGCTCCCCCTGGGCGGGGGCAGGTGGTGTTCCGCGTGGGCGATGACGTGGAAGTGGTTTCCCAACTCATCGAAGGCGAATACCCGCCCTATGAGCAGATCATCCCTCAGCGGTATGCTACCCGCACCATTGTGCCCACCGCACAGTTTTTGCAGGCGTGCAAGCGGGCTGAGGTGTTTGCTCGGGAAGGAAGCCAAAGCACGCGTTTGGAAATTACGCCGGGTGGTGACGTGCCTGGCGAAATCAAAGTTTCGGCCACGGCTGAAGAAGCGGGTTCCAACGAAACCAGCATCACAGCAACGGTAGAAGGGGAACCCATTACCATTGCCTTCAACGTGCGCTATTTGCGTGAGGCTTTAGAGGCCATCAAAACCCCCGACGTCGCGCTGGAGACCACCGCGCCGGCCAGCCCTGGGGTTTTGCGGCCTGTGGGTGAATCGAACTTCATCCACATCATCATGCCCATGCATTTGTAGCCCCTTCCTTTGAAGACGCTTCCCGAACCTGACAGGGCTTGCTCCTGTCAGGTTTGTTTTATCAGCCGCGCAGGAGGGTGACCTATGACCATGCCCTTTGCCTCAACCGATCCGCTGTGGCGCATCCGCCAAATTTTGGTGCATTACCCCATTATGAGCAAGCGGGTGCGGGCCAGAATGCGGCGGATGTTGTTCCAACGGGGGGTGATTACCAAAAGGGAATTTGAAGAAAAGGTGCGGGAACTGGCCATTGAATCTCAGCGGCGGGAAGGCTTGGTCAACCCTTTATTGGAAGAGCCAGCCGAGGTTTGGGAAGAACGGCTGGAGTGGGCCCGCGCGTATCTCACCGATTTCTATTTTGCTTATCACCTGCCTTTTAGCGAGTTTGACCGCATCTTGCGGGAAGTGCGCAGTGAGCGCCGCCCCTTGGCTGAAGACGAAGAGGGGTTGACCTTCAACCCCGAACTCGCGCCGCGGGCGCAGCTTTTTGAAGAAGCCTTTGCCATTGAGCAAATGCCGCCCGAGCAGCGTGCCCGGCAAGAAGCCCGCCTGCAGGAAATCAAGGTGGTGCTCATTCGCGATTTCATCAGCGACCAGTTGGGCTACGTGGGCCTGGCCAAGCGTTGGCTGACCATTGAAGATTTGGATTACATCCGCCGGCGCAAAATCGGCCCGGGCAAAATCGGCGGCAAGGCCGCGGGCATGTTGCTGGCCTACCGCATTTTGCAGTCGGTGGCCGATGAGGAACTCAAAAACAGTTTGCGCATTCCCGAATCGTATTTTTTGGGCGCGGATGTCATGTATGCTTTTATGGCCCACAATGACCTGATGAAGTGGGCGGTGCAAAAATACAAGCCCGAAGAGCAAATCCAGGCCGAATATCCGCAACTGCGGGAAGAATACCTGCGCGGTGATTTCCCCCCAGACCTGCGTGCTCGCTTTGAGGAATTGCTCCACGAAGTAGGGAACAAGCCCTTGATTGTGCGTTCTTCCAGCTTGTTGGAAGACAATTTCGGCACCGCGTTTGCTGGCAAATATGAAAGCCACTTCGTGCCCAATCAGGGCTCGTTCCAGGAAAACTTGCAGCGCCTGATTCGCGCTATTGCCAGCGTGTATGCCAGCGGCCTGGCGCCCGACCCTCTGCTTTACCGCAAGGCGCGCGGCCTGATTGACTATGACGAACGCATTGCCATTCTCATCCAGGTGGTGGAAGGTGAACCCTATCGCCATTTCTACTTCCCCCAGGCCGCGGGGGTGGCCTTCAGCCGCAACATGTTCCCCTGGTCGGCGCAGATCCGCCCCGAAGATGGCTTTGTGCGCCTGGTGTGGGGGTTGGGCACGCGGGCGGTGGATCGGGTAGGCAACGATTATCCGCGCCTGGTGGCCTTGAGCCACCCCGAACTGCAGCCCACTATTTCTGCCAAAGCACGGCGCTATTATTCCCAGCGGTACATTGATTTGATTGATTTGGAAGCCGACGATTACCGCGTGATGGAAGCCCATGAGGTGCTTCAAGGGCGGTATCCTGTGTTGCCTTTGATCGCCTCGCTGGACGAAGGGGGTTATCTGGCGCCGCTCCACACCCAGCGCGTGCCCAAAGATCGCCGCGAAGATTTGGTCATTACCTTCGATGGCTGGTTGAGGCGCACGCCTTTTGCCCCGCGGATGCGTTCCATTTTGCGGTTGCTGGAAAAGCATTACGGCGTGCCTGTGGATTTGGAATTTGCGGCCCGAGTGCCCAATCCGCGGGCTTCCACGCCCGACGTGGAAATTACCATTCTGCAGTGCCGCCCCCAAAGCCATTACCGCGAACAGAAGATTGACCTTCCCAAAGACCTGCGGCCGGAAGACATCGTGCTGGAAACCCACACGGTTATGCCTTACGGGCAGGTGGAAGGCATCCGATACGTCCTGTTTGTGCCACCTGAAGGCTATTATGCGCTCAAGACCGCGGAAGAGCGCCGCCTGCTCACCCGCGCAATTAGCAAACTCAACGCTCGCCTGGCCAACGAAACGTTCATTTGTGTAGGCCCTGGGCGCTGGGGCACGTCAAACCCTGACTTGGGCGTGCACGTGGGCTATGCGGACATCCACAACGCGCGGGCCCTGATCGAACTTTCGGGGCACAATGTAGGCCCCGCGCCTGAGCCCTCGTTGGGAACGCACTTCTTCCAAGATTTGATGGAAGCCCAAATCTACCCCCTGGCCGTGGATTTGGACGACCCGCGCACCGTGTTCCGACGGGAGTTTTTCTACGATACCCCCAACCATTTTGCCGACTTCCTGCCTGAAGAGCGCTGGCAGGCCATTGTTCCCGCGTTGCGTTTGATTGCCGTGGAAGACTATCGCGCAGGCCAGCGGATGAATTTGGTGCTCGATGCCCTGCATGGCCATGCTGTGGGGTTCGTTGCTCCGCCTCAAACCAGTGAAGAAAACGCCCAAGCATAGGGTGGGGCGTATGATGATTGTCACTACTTTGGCGTTGGCGCCTTGTGAAATTTGACACGGGCGCCTGCCGTGTGCTATACTTCCCCACAGTTGTGCTGGGTGAATCCCCTATTTGTTGAGAGGCGCCGGTATGCTTGCCGCTTATCTGCCTATTGCGTTGCTGTTGTTGTTCGCGACCGGTTTGGCCATTTTGGTGGTGGTGATTGGGGAAAGTTTCGGCCCCAAGAACCCCAACCGCATCAAAGGCTCACCTTACGAATCGGGCATGACGCCCTTGGGGGAAGGTACACGCCGCCAGCCGATTCGCTTTTACCGCGTCGCGATGCTGTTCATCCTCTTCGATATTGAAGTGGTCTTTTTCCTGCCCTGGGCGGTTGTCTTTCGCAGCCTGGGGCTGTTTGGTCTGATTGAGATGGCGATTTTCATCGTCATCGTGCTGGTGGGCTACGTCTATGCCTGGCAGAAAGGAGCCCTGGAATGGGATTAGAGCACAAACTGGGTGACCTGGGCATTGTAACCACCACGTTGGAAAAAGCGGTCAACTGGAGCCGTACCCGTTCCATGTGGCCTGCCCTGTTTGGTCTGGCGTGTTGCGCCATTGAGATGATGGCCGCGCAGGCTTCGCATTATGACATGAGCCGCTTTGGTATGGAACTCATGCGCGCCAGTCCCCGCCAGTCGGACTTGATGATTGTGGCTGGCCGTGTCAGCCGCAAGATGGCGCCGGTGGTGCGACGGCTCTATGACCAGATGCCCGAACCCAAATGGGTCATCGCGATGGGCGACTGCGCTTCGTGCGGCGGCGTGTTCAACAACTACGCGGTGCTCCAGGGCGTGGATGAGATCATCCCGGTGGATGTTTATATTTCTGGTTGTCCCCCGCGCCCCGAAGCCCTGATTCACGGTGTGCTGACCCTCTACGAAAAGGTCTCGGGCGAGAAACTGACCGATTGGGCGCTGGTCGAGGAGGAAGCGGCATGAGCGAGGAACGCATCCAAACCGTGGCCGCGACCCTGGCTGCACGCATGGGCACCCGGGTGACCAACGACAATGGGCAGGTGGTGGTGCGAGTGCCGCGAGAGCGCGTTTTGGAAGCCGCTACTGCCCTGCGGGATGAGTTTGGCTTCCAGGTGGCCGAAGATATCACCGCGGTGGATTACTGGCAGCGCCGTGAGCCCCGCTTTGATGTGGTGTATCACTTTTTCTCTTATGACTATGCCGAAATGATCGTGTTGCGCGTACCTGTGGCCGAAGGGCAAACCGTACCCAGCATTACGGGCGTGTTCCCTGGGGCAAACTGGTATGAGCGCGAGGTTTACGATATGTTCGGTATCCCCTTTGAGGGGCACCCTGACCTGCGGCGTATCATCATGCCCTACGATTGGGAAGGCCATCCGCTCCG
>JAADCW010000194.1 GCA_013154225.1 Chloroflexota bacterium | reverse complement strand
AACCGCGGTAAGCGCCCGCGGGCACGGTGTTGGTGTAAACCACGTCCGCGTAGAAGCGGATGTTGGGGTTCTTGCGATATTCACCATCGCCAACGTAGAGCGCCATGGCCTTGTGGCCGGTGTTGCCAGCCACGGTGAGCGCATGGCCGCCGTATGCGCCGGTGTTGGAAAGCGCGTACATTTCGTTCGCGGTGATGGTGCCGTCTTTCTTCACACCGGTCTTGAGGCGGATCTTCATCGCGTGCCGCGGGCGGGCGGCGATGAATTCCTCTTCGTCGGTGTAGATGTATTTCACCGGCCGGCCAGTGGCAATGGTCAGGTGCGCGGGAACGTCTTCCATCAAGACTTCCTGCTTGCCGCCAAAGCCGCCGCCAATGCGCGGTTTGACAACATGGATCTTCTTGATGGGCAGGTTGAGCACCGGGGCCAACTGCCGGCGGACATGGAAGGGCACCTGGGTGCTGGTGCGAATCACCAGGCGGTCGTTTTCATCCCAATAGGTGATGGCAATGTGCGGTTCCACGTAAGCCTGGTGGGCACGAGGCACTTCGTATTCGCCTTCAAAGATGTAGTCCGCATCCTCGAAGCCCTTTTCCACGTTGCCAATGTCAATGCGAATGCGGGCTGCGATGTTTTTGGTGGGGTCAGATTCGCCAAAGGGCACGTATTCCGGCTCATCGTGGATGATGGGCGCATCTTCTTTGAGCGCGTCTTCAGGATCTACGATGGGCGGCAGTTCCTCGTATTCCACCTCGATGAGTTTCAGGGCCTGGTCGGCAATTTCTTCGGTTTCCGCGGCCACGAACGCAACGCGGTCGCCCACGAAGCGGACTTTGTTGTCCAGGGAGAAGGTATCGAGGGGGCCAGGGATGGGGTCGGATTGGCCCGCGGTGGAATAGGGCACGCGGGGCAGGTCTTCCCACGTGAGCACCGCGTGGACGCCCGGCAGGGCTTTGGCTTTGCTGGTGTCAATGCGCTTGATGCGGGCATGCGCCACAGGCGAGCGGAGCACTTTGGCAATCAACATGCCGGGCATGTTGAAGTCATCCACAAACGCGGGCTTGCCCTGCACCAGTTTGAGCGCGTCCACTTTGCGCTCGGGCTTACCCACCCGCTGGAAGGATTTGACCTCGGGCGCTTCGTAAACTTCGGGCACGACTTCAGCCGCAAACTGGCGGGCTTTTTCTTCGTCGCCACGCATTCGCGCCGCGGCCAGCATCACGGCCTTGACGGGCTTTTCGTAGCCCGTGCAGCGGCAGATCACGCCGGAGAGGGCGTCGCGCACCTCTTCTTCCGTGGGGTCGGGGTTTTCGTCGAGCAGGTGCTTGGCGGTCATAAGCATGGCAGGGGTGCAGAAACCGCACTGCACCGCGCCGGTTTCCACAAAGGCTTCCTGCAGGGGGTGCAAATCCAGGTTGAAGTCCCAGCCGGTTTCCTGGCCGCCCAGGGCTTCCGCGGTGGAAATTTCATGGCCTTCAGCCTGCGCGGCCAACACCGAGCAGGAATAGACGGGTTTGCCGTCGAACAGCACCGTACAAGCACCGCAGACGCCCTCTTCGCAGCCTTGCTTGACGCTCATGTAGCCCAATTCGCGCAGGGCGTCGAGCAAAGAGGTATCGGGCGAAACTTCTACGGTGTGTTTCTTTCCATTGACATTGAGGGTCAGTTCCATATCCAAACTCCTAAAAAGCAGAGCAAATTGCTAAAAGGCAAAAGCGACCATTGCAGGCGCAGGGGGATGGGCTATTTCAGGTTGTCCAACGCGCGGCGGGCGAGCACTGCGGCCACTTCGCGGCGGTATTCCGCGCTGGCGCGGTGATCGCTGGCTTCGTAGGCCGCGCTCCGAGCGGCTTCGATCGCGTGCACGGCTTCGTTGCCATCCATCGCGAGGTGCGGTGCGTCGCCCCAGCCGCCCACAACCACGCGGGTGCGGCCAGAAGGCCATTGTGCAATCGCAACGACAACCAGGGGATCGTCATAGGACGAGCGACCTACGGTTTCTACCGCGAGTTTGACGTTGGTGGGAATGGTCACCTTGGTGATCAGTTTGCCGCGCAAATGGTCCCAACGGAAAGGATAAAGTTCGCCCAAAGGCAAGGCTTCATCGCCAGGCTGCAGGGTCAGCTGGGCGTCCAAAGCCATCATGGCAGTGGCGAAAGGCGAAATGCCATCGGCTGCCACCAGGGTGCCGGCAACGGTTTGGGTGAAGCGGCGAGTGTAGGTCGCCTCTGCCAAAATGGCATCCCGCAGAGCCTCGGGGATGTCGGCTTCCAGCAGGCTGTGCAGGCTGGCAGTGGCGCCCAGGTCCATGAAGTTGCCACGGGGTTTCAACGCGTCCAGGGCCAAATCTTGCAGATCCACGACCGCGACGTCATCTTGAGGGATCGTTGCCGGGCGCGTGCGCGCGTTGAGAAACGCGCCGCCGCCCAAAGGAATCGTTAGCGGTTGTTCACGCGCCAACAATTCCAGGGCTTCCTCTAACGTTTGGGGGCGGTGATATTCCAGATGCATGGTTCACTCCTCGGGGATACAGTCAGGGTAAACTTTCCAACCCAGGGCCTCGGCATCCATTTGAGCCAGCGTATCATCGGGAACGGCAACCAAGAGGCTCTCGGCTTCGGCCAAAGGCTGGGCGGTTTCAGGATCATCCGCGGCCAAATACACGCCTCCCCAGGCGGAAACCGTGCGGCCACGGTCTTTGAGAGCCCGGCCAACCAAACGCAACGGCGTTTCGACCGGGACATGCTGACGATAGCGCACGCTCAAGCGGGCGGTAAACAGCAGGCGGGCATTGGCGGGGTCGGTGCCCATCACCGAGCGGCCAACCACTTCGTCCAACAGCGACGCCACAATGCCGCCGTGGGCCACGCCCGGGTAGCCTTGAAACTGTGCAGGAATAGTGTACCAAACCGTGACTTCTTTTTCACCTGTTTGGTAAAAGCAGGCCTGCAGACCATAAGGGTTGCTCAGGCCGCAAACAAAGCAGTGCTGTGAATTAGGCTGAAGCAGGTGCTTCAGGTCGGGCCGCGGCGGCTGTGGCCGTCGGGGGCGGAAGGGGATTTCAGCAGTCATAGGTTCCCTCAGAAACGAGTTGGGATGGACGCGCTCCGCCCGCGGACGTCGGCTGGGCGCCCACACGAGCGGCAAATTCCGGGAACACATCAGCAACCAAATGAAGGTCTTCCGGCCAATCTACATCGTATTGCAGGCCAGGTCGCCGCACAATGGCTACCGGCAGCCTTGCCTCGCGCGCATAGGCCAAATGGTTTTCAAAGGAATTTGGCCCATAGCGGTATTCCACGATATCCGGCGGGCGCACGGCCAAGCCATTGGTGCCGGTTTCCTGCACGTTGGGTGCCAGCACCAACCCCTGAGGGTCGGGCAGGGCCTGAAGCAAGGCCTGGACATCTTCCACCGTCAGCAAGGGCAAATCGGCTGGCAAAATGACGACGGTGGACACCGCAGACGTACGCAGGAGAACCGTGGTACGCTTGAGCGCCAAATTGAGTTGTGAATCACTGGGTTCTTGCAGGGTATGAGCACCATGTTCTCGCGCAACTGCCAGGGCCGCAGTATCACGGCTGACAACCAAAATACGCTCGACTTCGGGGACCTGTTCCAAAACTTTCAGGGTATGGGTGAACAGGTAACAGTTCAGACGATAGCGTTCTTCATCATTCAAGACCGTTGCCAGGCGCGATTTGCCCCGTCGCAACGGCTTGACAGGGACCACAGCCACAATGGTCAACGATCACTCCTTGGGCAGTAATGGCGGCGAAGCCCAACGCGCCCGAAGTTCGCGCAAAGGCTCCGGCACTTCCATGCCTGCCGCGTAATTCATTGTATAAGGTTCACCCATGACCCGCCCCATAGGCACGTAGCCAGCCCAAACGGGCAGGTCGCGGGTTGTTTCACCGTCTTTTGGCAAACCGGTGCGCACCTTGGCCGAGGCGCTTTCAATGGCCACTTCGGCAACGGCCACGGCGCGCAAATCTTTGTCAGTGGGTGCGTTGGTGTCGGTCCAATGGCCGGGCACCAGGCGTTCAGTCAGGTAACGCAGGGCTTCGATTTTCTCGTCGCCCTCCAACCACCGACCACGGCCAAACACCACTGCCGAGCGGTAATTGACCGACAAACCAGCCACTGCCTTGGTCACGACCAAGCCATCCAGCAGAGCCACGCTGATGGCTACTTCGTTGCCCGTGCCAAGATGGCGCAACAAACCACTTCCAACGGAGCCGTGAATCAGCAAAGTATCGCCGCGGCGGGCAAAGAGGGTGGGCACAACCTTGGGTTGGTTATCCTGCACCCAGGCCACATGACACACCCAAGCCGCATCTAAAATCGCGTAAATTGTATCCTTATCATACCGCGCCCGGTCCACATAGCGACGAATGCGATTGCGGGGTGTGACCTCAAAGGCTCCGCTCATCATTCCTCCGACGGGGGCTTGACGCTCAACTGCACACCCGCTTCATTCAACATGCGGAAGATTTCCATCTGCAACATGCGATCCACCAAGGCACGGCGGAAACCAGCCACCTTCTCCATCGCGGTCATGTAACTCTGCAAATATCCTTCGGTAACCAAACCTGCCACCACGTCGGTTGCCCGTTTGAACGCGCCATACACCGCTTCGGCCTGAGCAGGTTCAAACGCCTCCAAACACTTGTGCAGGAAAAGTTGCTGTACTCGGCTGGTCATGCCCAACATGTACGGATTGGTCACCCCACGGGCGACGTGCACCAACCCTACCAGCCACTGATGTTTCCAAAACTCTGGTGTAAAGTTGCCGCTCACCACGTCCAGATACCACTGCTTGAGCGACACTTCCCGCATTGCACGTTCGCCCTCGTAAAACACCTTGGCGGTAGGCTCATACGAAAACAGCAAGTCGTAAAAGGCCTGAGACAGTTCCTCCACCCACTGGCTGGTCACATCCGAAGTTTCCTTCAAAATGCGGCCATCCTCTTCGGAAAAGCCAATCAGGGTGACCAAATCTTGAAATACCTGCTCCATGAGACCTCCTCAAGGCCGAGAGCAAAAAGCGATCAGGGGCATCTAAATTTTATCATGAAGCCTGCAATAATCGTCCTAAAAGTTTCTGAGCAAAACGCTGTCGTGCCTCTGGGGAAGCCATAATGGTGTCCATCACCCAGACGTGGGGCACCTTGGAACGCAGCCCCTTGGCTTGGGAAGCGTCGGCTTTGTCAAGGACAAAGTGGGTAATCAGCCCCTGATAGTGTTCAGCCACAGCCTGGGCAGAGGGCGTGTAGCCCAATTCCCGGAACATTTTGGCCGCCGGCCCCTTGAGGGCTTTGCCGCCCACAATGGGCGACACCGCAATCACAGGCTTGCCCCGCAGGCTGGCCCGCACGCCAGGGATAGCCAGGATGGGGTCAATGCTGACAAAGGGGTTGGAAGGCGCGAAAAAGACCGCATCAGCCCCCTGCAGGGCTTCCAGCACCCCTGGGGCCGGCCGTGCACGGGAAGCTCCCTCAAAACGGAACCCCAACACCTTTGGCTGCCAGCGGCGATGCACAAAGTAGGTTTGAAAAGGCAGAGCGCCCTCATCGGTCAGCACAATGGTAGGCACCGGGTCGTCGGTTACGGGCAACACCCGCGCGGGCACGCCCCAAGCACGGCAAAACGAGGCCACAATCTGGCTCAAAGGCTCCCCCGCGCGCAAACGGCGGGTGCGCTCCAAATGGGTGGCCAAATCTTTGTCGCCCAGGCGGAACCACGTCGGCCCACCCAACGCGGCCACCGCGTCCATCACGTGCCACGTTTCCTCCCTGCGCCCCCAACCCGTGGTGGGGTTTTCCAGCCCGGCCAGGGTGTAGCACACGGTATCCAGGTCCGGGCAAATTTTGAGGCCAAAATGCTCAAAATCGTCGCCCACGTTGACCACCACGGTGAGCGCCGCGGGGTCGGGCAACGCGCGCATCATGCCATCGGCAAATTTGGCACCGCCTACACCACCAGCAAGTATGGCTATACGCATGGGAGGGCTCCAGAGGGGAAATTAGGAATGAAGAATGAAGAATGAAGAATTAGGAATTAGGAATGAGGAATGAGGGATGAGGGAATTAGGGGGCGAGGGCGCGGCAGATCAGGTTTTGCGCGCAAAAGCCGTAGCGCCACAAATAGAATACGCCCACGGCCACGGCACCGCCGCTGAGCATGATCCACAACGCGGTGTGCAAACGCCGCCAGACACTGGGCGAGGCCTCCCAACGCAGGCCCTGGGACGGCCACCCCAAACGATGCAAAAAGTCGTTCCATCGAGGGTAAAGGGGTGCCGCTAAAAACGCGCCCCGCAATACGCCCAACACAATCAGCAGCACCGCGCCACCAGCCAGCAAGGCCGCGGTGCCCACAACCAAATAGAGCACCACAAAACGCATCACGCCTTTGCGGTCGGGCGCTTCTTGCCAGCCATAACGCCACAACACCCGCAGGGCTTCACGCAGGCTTATATCTTGCGCGTCATGGCGTTCCTCAGAGGCGGGCATACTTCTGCAACCTCACCGAATTTCTCTCGTGACTTCCTGCCACGGCTTGCGCGGCGGGGGCGCCGGCGCTTCTGCAAGATACCCCAGGAAAAGCATGCCCTGCGGCTTCCAGGAAGGCGGTAAATTTAGCGCCTGCTGGGCAGCTTCCTGTGCATAAAGGGGCCAGCAAACCCACACCCCGCCCAGGCCTTCCGCGTGGGCCGCCAACAAAATTTGCAGGCCCACAATGGCCACCGACTGCACCATCATGTGCCGCTCATGCGGGTCTTCCGCGTCGCGGCGCACGGTTTCATCCAGGTTGAGCATCACCACCAAAGGCGCTTCCTGAAGCCGCACTTGCGAACGCTGCACCCGTGCTTCGATGGCCTCAGCCGAGGCGCCTTGGGCTTCCATATCACTGCGCATTTGTGCGGCCAAGGCTTGGGCCAGCCACGCCTTGGCCTCATCCGTGCGTATCACGGCAAACCGCCACGGCTGTAAGTTGTGGGCCGAGGGGGCGTAAATCGCGGTTTCCAGCACCCGCTGGAGCACATCATCAGACACGGGTTCTGGTAAAAAACGGCGCACACTGCGCCGTGAACGAAGAAAAGCGTGTAGGTCTTCAGGGGCAAGCCAGGGCATGGGTTACTCGTCCTCCGGGGGTGGATAGACCTCAAACAGTAGCTCCTGCGCCTGCGGTCCACGATACGAGCACACCCCCACCCGCGGGGAATTGATATAAGGAAGAAATGCGTCAGGTTGTCCCCAGGCCGGGTGCTGTTTCGCGTGCTCTGAGCAATACGGCTCTAAAGGCCATGCATTGGTAAACAGCCAGGTTGCCTCTCGATCGCATTGCCGACACGTGCGCGGAGGCTTGTAATTACGCGCCAGCAGGCGCACATCACCCTCGGGTTGGGGGCCGTCATAGGCCGCTAAAACGTGAATGCGCAGCTCGGTAAACCAGGCGTCGTCGTACGCGTAATCCACCTGCTGGCCCACTTGCAAAAGGGCCTGCAGGGGTTTATCCATTGGCAGAAGATGGGTGTATTCGTCCAGCACCAAATCCACAATCGAGGCTTTGGGGCGACGGCCGTAAGTTTCGCCATCAATGACGAACTGGCTGTAATGGCCGCAACAATCCACCCACAGACGGCGCAGAAAATCATCCAGGGCCGAAAGGGGTGTTTGCTGGGCCACTTCCAGAAAGAGCCAATAAGTTTTTGGGAAATAGGCATCTTGCACAAAGAGCAAGAAAAGCGGCGTCTGCCCGCCCTGGTTGGGGCGGCATTCCATCAGATGGGCTTGCATAGCCTCCTGGGGCAAGGACGCGCCGCAGAGGAAACAGCGACCAGGCATGGGGTCCATAGACAGCCTCTATCGGAACAGGTCTTTTTCCTTGGGGCGGATGAGTTCCTGCAAGCGGCTTTCCCGCAGGGGGTAAGGGAAGCCACGGGCGTGCACCACGGGGATACCTTCCGCGGCCTGCCCCATCACCAGCGAGGCCGCGGCGGCCAATTCGTCGGCCGCGCCGATTTGGGTAATGCGGAGTTCCCGACCTACCAAATCATGCCGTCCCCGCACATCCACCAAGGCCGGCACGCCGCTCACGCCAATGGCTACGCCCACCGTGCCTAGGCGCCAGGCCCGGCCGTGGGAATCGTTGATCAGCACCCCCAAACGCTTGCCCGTGGCCTCTTCCAAACGGCGGCGCAGTTGGTCTGCCGAGGCGTCGGGGTCTTCGGGCAAAAGCAAAACGCATTCATCGTCACCGCACACATTGGAATGATCAATGCCTGCGTTAGCGCACACAAAGCCTAACTTGTGCTCCACAATCAGCACACCCGGCGCGGCCCGCAGCACCTCCGCGCTCTCCCGCAAGATGAGCTCCACCAGCCGCGGGTCTTTTTCCACTTTTGCGGCCAGGGCTTCGGCTTCAGCCGACGGTGTGACTGTGCGCAAATCCACCAGGCGGCCTTCGGCACGCGAAACCACTTTTTGGGCCACAACGAAAATGTCGCCATCTTCCAAATTGAGCCGAGCCCGGGAAATCGCGTGTAAGATGATTTCGGCCAGGTCGTCACCTCGCCGAATAAAAGGAATACCAGGCAAAGGCGTAAGGGTGAGGGGGTTCATGGTTCAATCCTTTAATCCCGTGATCCGCAGTCCTAAATGGGTTGAGCCATAGGTCTTGTTCATGTAAATCAACACGCTGGTCAAACCTTCGACGACTGCTGTATTTTCGATGGGGCCTGCATCCCAGGCGCGCAGCCCCGCGTCTTCGACCAAAGCCATCACCTTTTGCCGATTGGCCTTGCCCTTGCCCGCGACCAACACGTCGCACGCAATGGGGCCATCTTCCCACAACAGGGTGTGAGCAATGTTCTGGAAGGCGTCCACCACGGCCACGTCTGGGCCTAAGATCTCCTGGGCTTCCAGTGCGGCGCTTCCCGCAGGCGGACGCCAAGCCTTGGTCACCTTGGGCGGCTTCAAAGGCACCGCAACATCCACCAAAATTTTACCTTGCACGGCCTCGCGGATAGTCTCCAGGGTTGACCGATGCGCGCTGTAAGGCACTGACAGCACCACAATGTCAGCCCGCTGCGCGGCTTCTACGTTGCTCAGGCCAAACACCGGGGCTTCGGGCTGGGCCAGGCGCTCCCGAATTTCCTCGGCCAAACGCTGGGCTTTGGCTGGTGTGCGGGAACCCACAAACACCGTATAGCCAGCCCGCGCCCAACGATACACCAGCCCCCGCCCTTCCTTGCCTGTGCCGCCAATCACGGCCAATGTCGGTCGTCCTGAAGGCATACCAACCTCCGCCAAGGGAATTCGCCCCAAGTGTACCGCAAAACGCGGCGCTTGACAAAGAACGGGTGTTCTGGTAGTATTAACCAGAACATATGGGCGATTTACGCACCCTTACCCCCAGAAAGGCGGGCTTATGTCTCCTCGAAAACGAAAAAAACAACCTGACGCCTTAGATTGGCTCATCTTACAAGTGATTGCCAAATGGCTCAAGCACAAAGGCTACCCGCCTACGGTGCGGGAAATTCAACAAGAGGCCAACGCCTCCTCCACGTCGGTGGTTGACTATCACCTGCGGTGGCTGGAAAACCACGGCTATCTGGAACGCAACACCGACGGCGACGGCAAGCGCAAAGCCCGCAACATCCGCCTGACCCAGAAGGGCATTGCAGCCCTGCGCAGTCATGACGTTCTCGACGTGGACGCCACGCCGGACGACGAACTCCAGGCCCTGGGCCAACTCGCGCGGGTGCGCCGCAGTCAACGGCTGGAAGAAGTGCTGCGAGTGGCCCGAGAAGAGGCGGTCAAGGCCCGCCAGTCCTTCAACCGTCTGGTCAGCATCCCTGTGGCCGGGCGTATTGTGGCCAGCCAGCCCATCCCCACCTTCCCTGAAGGCTACACCGCGGAAGAAAACATCGACGTGCCCGAATCCTTGCTGCCCGCGACCACCAAACCCCTCTACGCGCTGGAAGTGCAAGGGGATTCTATGATTGACGCGCTCATTGGCGACGGCGATATTGTGATTTTGGAAGAAACCCAAGAGGCCGCCAATGGCGATTTGGTCGCGGTGTGGCTGAAAGATTCCAACGCCAGCACCCTCAAGCAGTTTTACGCCGAATATCAAAACGGCCAGATCAAAAAAGTGCTCCTCAAGCCCAAACACCCAACCATGAAAGCCATTGAAATTGACGACCCCTCGCAGGTGGAAATCAAAGGCAAAGTGGTGTTAGTGATCCGCAAGCCTGGGCAGGGTGCGCACAAACCCAAAACCGATTGAATGGTCTGACTGTGGCTTGACGCCTTTCCTCCAAAAGCCATATGGCGCAAAAGCAAAAGTGCGGGATTGCTCCCGCACTTTTGCTTTTAGGGTTTAGAGATTCTGATTCGGATTGTTGAGCGAGCGGAGTTCCTGCTCGATTTCCGCCAGGCGCTGCTGCAAGCGCGCCTTGGCCTGTTCCAGCCAGGATTTCCGTTCGGCCGGGGCCACGTTGAGGCTCCAGCGCCGAGCCCACGGGGGCGGGCCACCCGCGCTTCCAGCCTCCCAGCGGGGCGCCGCGTTGACCTGGGCATTTTGCTGCCAGGTTTCAGGCGCGTTGGTCTGCGCCTGGAAGCCGGCGACCCCTCGCCCGAAGCCCTGACCGCGACCAAAGCCCATACCCTGGCCTTGGCCTCGGCCAAAGCCCATGCCTTGGCCCCGGCCCTGACCGCGACCCTGGCCGCGGCCCTGGCCTCGTCCCTGGCCTTGACCGCGCCCGCGGCCAAAACCTCGGCGACCTTGACCTTTGTTGTTTTTTCCAAATCCACGTCCGTACATTACTGCACCTCCTTAAGTTAGGTTTTGAATGGGGTTATAAGGTTTTACGAATAAGGTTTGGCAAAAAAAGAGCCCAAAACTTCAGGGGGAAAATCGGCGTGGGCCACCACCCCGCCCGCGGCGATGCCGTCGGCGGCGTCCCACCGCAGCGAAGGGGACATTGTGCCCCAACGCAGCCAGGGCTTCCAACGCGGCCTGCACCGCTTGCGGATTGCGGAGTGTATAGCGCACCGTCATCCCTTCCCGCTCAGCCTGCACCAGCCCGGCTTCCCGCAACACAGCCAAGTGCTGCGAAATGTTGGCCTGACGCCGCCCCAACGCGGTGGTCAAATCCATCACGTAGGCTTCGCCCTCGGCCAGGGCTTCCAAAATCTGAAGCCGCACCGGATGGGAAAGCGCATGGGCTACTTGGGCGGCCTGAGCGGCTAAAACTTCGTTCTCTCGGTACATGCC
>JAADCW010000107.1 GCA_013154225.1 Chloroflexota bacterium | reverse complement strand
CCTCAGGAAACCTGACATGGCGCGGCAGCAGCGTATTTTTTGGGAATGCACACAGCCCACGTGCGGTTTTCGCTATGTGGAAGTGCCAGGCGCCGCGGCGCCCCGAGGAATGACATGCCCCCGCTGTGGCGCGCCAGCCCGCCAGGCCGTGGTACAGGCATTGCCTGCACGCGAGGCGCCCATCCCGCCCTCGGAACGCAAGCAGCCGCCCTCCCCCACCATTGCCCTGCTCTTGGACAATTTCCGTTCCGCCTACAACGTGGGTTCGGCTTTCCGCACAGGGGATGCGGCCGGGGTTGCGCATATTTACCTCACCGGCATCTCCCCTCCCCCAACCCATTCCGCGGTGGCCAAAACCGCCTTGGGCGCAGAGCAGGCCGTGCCCTGGAGTTTGCACCCCAACGCGCCGCGGCTGGCCGAGACATTGCAGGCTGAGGGTTGGTACCTCTGGGTTCTGGAAACTGCACCCCAAGCCGTGCCGCTGGGTTCCCTCTTGGACCAGCCTTTGCCCCGAAAATTGCTCCTGGCCTTTGGCAACGAGGTCGCAGGCGTGGATCCTGCTTTGCTCGCCCAGGCCAACGCGGTGGTTGCTTTGCCCATGTGGGGCTACAAACGCTCACTGAATGTAGCTTCGGCTATCGCGGCTTCCCTCTATGCTGTGCGGCTGTTAGGGAAGCCGAGGATGGTAAAATAAAACTCCCCATCTCTATGCAACGGCTTTTGCCGGGAATGGACTTTATCATGCCTGCCCCAATAGTTATTCTGACCGATTTTGGGTTGCAAGACCCCTATGTGGGGATCATGAAAGGGGTGATCTTGCAACGGGTGCAGACCACGCTGGTGGACTTGACCCACGATATTCCGCCTGGTGATATTCGGCGGGCGGCCTTTGTCCTCTGGCAGAGTCTGGACCACTTCCCCGAAGGGACCGTGTTTTTGGCCGTGGTGGACCCTGGCGTGGGTTCCCATCGCTTGCCGGTCATTGCGGAAAGTCAAGGCTATCGTTTCATTGCTCCCGACAACGGCCTGCTGACCTATGTTGCAACCCCAAAAACGCGTGCGTGGGCTTTGGCCAACCCCGCATTCCACCTGCCCATGCCCAGCGCGACGTTCCACGGCCGGGACATTTTTGCCCCTGCGGCCGCGTACGCAGCGCGCGGCGTGCCCGGACGGGCTTTTGGACCTATGGTGCCTTCGCTGCGGCGCATCCCTCTGCCCGCCTGGCACCTGGAAGGGCAGCACATGCTCTACGGCGAGGTTTTGCACGCGGACCGCTTTGGCAACGTCATCACTTCCTTGGGCGCTTTTCGCCGCTCGGGCTCGGATTGGATGCTCTTCCCGTGGCCTGAAGCCCAAACCCAGCAGGAGCCCATTTATTTCACCCCTGCCGCGGTGCGGCTGACCGATGGACGCCTGTTGCCTGTGGTGCGCACGTTTGCCGATATTCCCCCAGACGAAACCGCAGCCCTGATCGGCAGCAGTGGCATGATTGAAATCGCGGCAAACCGCCAGAGCGCAGCAGCCATGCTCGGCCTGAAGCCCGGCGATCCGGTGGTGCTGTTGTCGGCAGAGGCCGTCAACGACACAAATTGAACCTGATTCCCAGACAAGCCCATCCCTCAACCCCAACGCAAGAGGCCTATGGACACTTTCATCATTGAAGGCGGAATTCCCCTGCAGGGGGAAATGACCCCCTCGGGGAACAAAAACGCAGCCCTGCCGCTTTTGGCGGCGACATTGCTGACCGACGAGCCTGTGGTGCTCTCCAACATGCCCAATATTCGGGATGTGCAAGCCATGCGGGCGTTGCTGGAGAGCCTGGGGGTAGAATTCACAGCCTTAGGCCCCAACCGATGGCGCATTCAAGCCCGTGAAGTGCGCCCTGCCGCGCTGGATGCCACGCTGTGCCGCGGCATTCGGGCTTCGATTTTGCTGGCAGGCCCCATGACCGTGCGCGCGGGCGGTTTGCGTTTGCCCCCGCCTGGGGGCGACGTGATTGGCCGCCGCCGGGTGGACACCCACATTTTGGCTTTGCGTGCCATGGGCGCGGAAGCGGAATACGACCATCTTGCCCGACGGTTTGTGTTCAGCGCGCCCAATGGCCTGCATGGTGCGGATATTCTCCTGGACGAAGCCTCGGTCACGGCCACGGAGAACGCGGTCATGGCCGCGGTTTTGGCCAAAGGCGAAACCGTGATCCGCAACGCGGCTTCAGAGCCCCATGTGCAGGAGCTCTGTCACTTCCTCAACGCCATGGGCGCGCACATCGAAGGCATTGGCAGCAACACCCTGCACATTCAGGGCGTGGAACGCCTCCACGGTGCGGAATTTACCATTGGGCCGGATTATCTGGAAGTAGTCAGTTTCATCGGCGCAGCCGCGGTGACGGGCGGCAGTATCCGCATCCACAACGCGGGCGCTCAGTATCTGAACATGATTCGCCTGGTGTTCAACCGCCTGGGCGTGGATTGGCAGACCGAAGGCGACGACATCCTGGTGCCCGCGGAGCAGCGCCTGGAAATCCGCCCAGACTTGGGCAACGCGGTGCCGCAGATTACAGTGATGCCTTGGCCGGGCTTCCCCACGGATTTAATGAGCATTGCTATTGTGGTGGCCACGCAGGCGCGCGGCAGCGTGCTCTTCCACGATTGGATGTACCCCAGCCGTATGTTTTTTACGGACAAACTGGTGAGCATGGGCGCGCAAATTGTGCTGTGCGACCCCCATCGGGTCATCGTCAACGGGCCTGCGCAGTTGGTTGGCGAAACCCTGGAAAGCCCAGACATTCGCGCGGGTATGGCTTTGGTGTTGGCCGCACTGGCCGCGCACGGCACTTCGGAAATTCGGAACATCGGACAAATTGACCGCGGCTATGAGCGAGTGGATGAAAAATTACAGGCCCTGGGCGCGCATATTCGGCGGGTGCCCCAAGCTTGAAAACATCTCCCAACCACGGAAAAACATCAGCCCCCTCCGTGTGCTTCGAGGGGGCTGAATCCATCCAATGGGTATGGCCGTTAGCCGTCGGTGTGCAGGGTGTAATCGTAACTCAACGCGGCTGTCGCCTTGAGGATGGCGCTGGCAGAGCAGTATTTGTCTTGCGAAAGGCGAATGGCCTGCTCCACGTCTTTCTCGGCAATGGCCTCATCGGCCCAGATGTCGTAATGGATGTGGACTTCGGTGTAAATTTGAGGGTATTCCTCTCGGCGCTTACCTCGCACTTGCACCCGCACATCGCGCACGGGCAATCGCTTTTTATTTTTGAGGATGTGCACCACGTCCATGCCTGTGCAACCCGCCACGCTTACCAACAGCAATTCCATGGGTTGGATGCCGGGCACGCCGTCCAATTCGCCCATCTGCACCACCCCACCCGCGGGGTTCGAGCCGATGAACGACAATCCTTTTCCTGTCCAGGCCGCGCTGACTTCGCGCCAACCGGCTTTGCTCATGATGGCCTCCTTCCGTCCAAAATTTTGGCGGCAAGTATACCATGACTGCTCGATGCCCTGCCGTGGCTGGCGTCAACCATGCGTAGAGCGGATGCGTCCCTCGGCTTCGGCGCCTCGCGGCATTTTCGCTCAGGGCGTCCCCAACTTTGGCGCCTGACGGCATTTTGCTTCGGGCGTAGGAGTTACACCGTTGGCGTGCAAATTTGCCAACCAAATGTGTAACGCTTGTTTAAAATAATACCAATCTCCTACACTGCTATCTTGCGGTGAACGTGCTATAATCCTTGTTGGCACAACTCTATGGCATGACGAGGTCTTATGCTTAAAAAATTAGTTAGAACCTTTGCGGGTGATCCCCAACGCAAAGTCATCAAAACCTATCTCCCCATTGTGGAACGCATCAACGCGCTGGAGCCCAAATACGAAGGCTACAGCGACGAAGCCTTGCACGCCCAAACCGACGCCTTCCGCCGCCGACTGGCCGCGGGCGAAACTTTAGACGACATCCTCCCTGAGGCCTTTGCTGTAGTGCGCGAGGCCAGTAAGCGCACCATTGGCTTGCGGCATTACGATGTTCAACTCATCGGTGGCGTGGTGCTTCACCAGGGTAAGGTCGCAGAAATGAAGACCGGTGAAGGTAAAACCCTGGTGGCCACCCTGCCCATTTACCTCAACGCGCTGGCACTCAACCCGGAATGGGAAGAGGCCGCACGCGAGCGTTGGGGTGACGATCCCGAAAAATGGGAATTCGTCCCCCTGGAAGGCATCCCTGTGGGCCGCGGCGTGCATCTGGTGACCGTCAACGACTACCTGGCCCGCCGCGACGCGCGCTGGATGGCGCCTATCTATGACCTTTTGGGGCTTTCCATTGGCGTGTTGCAGATGGCTTCACGCACCGAGCACGGCAAAAAAGCCTTCCTGGTGGATTTGAACAAAACCTCGCCCCAGGAAGATCAGCACCAACTGCGGATGGTGCCCCGCCGGGAAGCCTACAACGCGGACATTACCTACGGCACCAACAACGAATTTGGCTTTGACTACCTGCGCGACAACATGGCCATGCGTCTGGAAGACCGCGTCCAGCGCGGCCATGCCTATGCCATCATCGACGAGGTGGACAACGTCCTCATTGACGAAGCCCGCACCCCGTTGATCATTTCCGGCCCGGCCAGCGAGGCCACCGAATGGTACAAGCGCATGGCGCAGATCGTGCGGCAACTGCGGCCCGTCGAAGACGTGGAAGTCAACGAGCGCGACCGCACGGTAACCCTGACCGAGACCGGCGAAGCCAAAGTCGAATCTTTGTTGGGCGAGCCTCTACGCGACCCTGAGCGCCCAGAAGACCTTACCCCGCAT
This sequence comes from Chloroflexota bacterium, assembly GCA_013154225.1. Lineage (GTDB taxonomy): Bacteria > Chloroflexota > Anaerolineae > Anaerolineales > DRMV01 > DRMV01. The sequence continues at coordinate 6,571 of JAADCW010000107.1, read as the reverse complement.
CAAGAGGAACTGTGGGGCTATCTGGAACAAGCCCTGCGGGCGCAATTCCTCTTCAAAAAGAACAAAGATTATCTGGTGCAGGCGGGCAAAGTCATCATCATTGACGAGCATACCGGCCGCCTGATGCCTGGCCGCCGTTGGTCTGACGGCTTGCATCAGGCCGTGGAAGCCAAAGAAGGCGTGCGCATCCAGCCGGAAAACATCACCTACGCGACCATCACCATCCAGAACTACTTCCGCATGTACGACAAACTGGCCGGTATGACCGGTACCGCGGCCACGGAGTCCGAGGAATTTGACGAAATCTATCACCTGGAAGTGGTGGTCATTCCGACCAACCTGGAATATAACGCAACCGGCCCCAACGCACCCCTTGTGGCCCTGGAAGCCAACGACGAAGAAGGCTACCGTTACACCTACTACGCCCGCCGCGACGACCCTGAACGCAAACCGCTTTATTACAAGCGAAAGGACTACCACGACGTCATCTACCGCACCGAAGAGGCCAAATTCCGCGCTGTGGTGCGGGAAATTCTGCGCTTCCACACCCAGGGGCGGCCTTTGCTGGTGGGCACCACGTCGGTGGAACTTTCGGAGCGGCTTTCCCGCCGCTTGAGCGCGCAAATGGTGCGCCGCCTGGTGCAGGTTTTGCTTCTGCGCTCGGCATTCCTCGAGGCCCGCGACGAAGCCGAAGGCATGATGCACAAGGAACTCGAGCCCCTCTATCGCCCGCTGGAAAAAATCAAGGACGGCGACCTGCGGAACTTCATCCGTGAGCACAACCTTGATTTGCCCCTCAACCCCGAAAAACCCGAAAACCTGGAGCGCCTCAAGACCCTGCTCTACCCCACGCCCACAGAGCAAAGCCGCTGGGAAAGCAGCCGCGAGCGCCTGATAGAAGTCCTGCGCGCGGGCGTGCCGCATCAGGTATTGAACGCGCGCAAACACGCTGAGGAAAGCCAAATCATCGCGGGCGCGGGCGCTTACGGCGCGGTCACCATTGCCACCAACATGGCCGGCCGTGGTGTGGACATCAAACTCGGCGGTGAACTGGCCGAGGAAATCCGGGCCGCGGTGGTGCGGGTACTCAAGCGGGCAGGGTTCGCGGACCCCTACGATATGTCGTTGGATGCCCAATACGAAGCCCTCAAAGGCCTTGACCCTGAACAATACGGCATCTACGACGCGGAAATCCACTACTTCCTGCAATATGTGGAGCAAATGCACAAAGTGCGGGAACTCGGCGGCCTGCACGTCATTGGTTCCGAGCGCCACGAATCGCGGCGCATTGACAACCAGTTGCGCGGTCGTGCCGCCCGCCAGGGCGACCCGGGTTCTTCCCGCTTCTTCCTCTCACTGGAAGACGAACTGGTGCGGCGCTTTGGCGGCGAGCAGTTGGACGCGGTGATGCGCCGCTTCCGCATGGATGACATGGTGCCTCTGGAGCATTCGCTGGTCAACCGGGTGATCGAGCAAGCCCAAACCCGGGTCGAAGGTTACAACTTTGACCAGCGGAAGCACACCCTGGAATACGACGACGTCCTCAACCAACAGCGCGCCCAAATCTACGCACAGCGCGACCGCATCTTTGTCAAAGACGACCTGCGGGAAGATGTCACCGAACTCTTGCGGCAGGAAATCGAACGCCGTGTTCCCGAAGCCTTGCAGGCCGAGGGTGGTCCCTGGCGCTTGCTGGCCTACCTGGAAGACGTCCAACCCACCCTGCGCCTGGCACGGGGCTATTACCCGTCCTTCTCCCTGCAACTGGTGCTCGACACGTTGCCCGACGAGGCCTTCACCGACCCCCAGGCTGCGGAAGAGGCCATCCTGCAGGCGGCCAAAGACGCGGTCGAAGCCGAACACGACCACATCCGCGACTATCTGCACAGCCGCATCCAGGGGCTTCTGGAAGCCTATGAGCAGGCCATGGAAGACCGCCAAAACGCGCTGGAAGAGCTGATTGACAATTTCGATGGTTTCATCGAAGCCACTTCAGCCCAGCCGCAGGCTCTACGAGCGGAAATCGAGGCCGTTCTGCGGGTGCCTGTCAAGGTCTCTCATGGGGAAATCCGCCGCTGGATGGACGACCCCGACCTGGCTTACGATGCTCTGCTGGAAATCATCGAAGACACATTGGGCACCATCACCCTGCGGCGGATGCTGGGTACGGTCCAGCGGGCTATCGGCGAGGTTGATTTGAGCCTGGATACCCTCGCCCAGATGGACGATTGGGACACCATCATCCAGACCATTTACGAAGCCATTGACAACGTGCTCGAACAGCGCGTGGTGCGCCTCTTTGGCGATGAGCACACCGAGGGCCAGGTCACCCGCGATTTGAAGCAGTACCTTGGCCGTTTGGAAAGCCGCTTCCGCGGGGACGACCCTGAAAGCGGCCTGACGGAAGACGATGTCATTGCCCTGCTCACCGCCATCCAGCAAGGCACCCGCACGACCTTCGACCGCAAGACCCACCGCAAGCAACAGCAGGTGATTACCCGCTTCCAATACACCTTTAGCGCGGCCCGCCTGATTGAAAACCGCCCCACCGATGCCCTCACCGAAGACGTGTTGGAGCATCTCCAGGGCGCGCAAGACGCGATGCAGTGGGACCTGGGCGAAGGCGAATTCCAGCGTCTCCAGGCTGTGCCGCCGGCCCAGTTAGGGCCCCGCTCTCGCCGCGGGTTGCGCAAGGCGCTGGGCGACGATGTGTACACGCAATACGAAAACACCCCGCTGGGGCAATTCCCTGAGACTTACCACGAAACCATCCAATTTGAGCTGGGGCGCCAGGTGCTGACCGAGCGGTATCGGCAGTTGCTGCTTCAGGTGATTTCCAGCGCGTGGGTGGAATACCTTACGAAGATCGAAGCCCTGCGTATTGCCATTGGCCTGGAAGCCTATGCCCAGCGCGACCCATTGGTGCAATACAAAGGCAAAGCCCACGAACTCTATCAAGAATTACTGCAAGACATTCGTGCTGGGGTCATCACGCGGATGTTTGTCTTCCGAGGCGGCGCCCAAGTGGAAGTCAGCAACCCCAGGGCGTCTTCTGAGGCTCCCGCCAGCCCAGCCTCCGAAGAAGAATCCTCTTCGGGTGGCAAAAGCAAAAAGCGGAAGAAGCGCCGCCATCGCAGTAAAAAACGCTAAACCTGTGGCATAAGGGGTTGACCTTTTCGTGAGCGATTTTCGTCGTTTGCCCAAGGCCGAACTGCATCGGCACCTGGAGGGTTCCCTGCGGCTGGAAACCCTCTTTGAAATCGCGCGCGAAGAGCAAATTTCCCTGCCCGCGGCCACGGTAGAAGCCTTCCGCCAGTTGGTGCAGATCCACAGCCATGAGCCTTTCACGGCTGAGAATTTCCTCTCCAAATTCAAGGTGTTGCGGCAGTTTTACCGCTCGCCTGAGATCATCCGCCGTTTGACCACCGAGGTCGTGGAAGACGCGGCCCAAGACGGCGTGCGCTATCTGGAACTGCGTTTTACGCCGGTGGCGCTGGCGCGCATTCGCGGGTTCCCTCTGCGGGAGGTGATGGACTGGGTTGTGGAGAGCGCCAACCAGGCCGCCGCCCGCTTGGGGCTGACCCTGTGCTTGATTGCCAGCGTCAACCGTCACGAATCGCCCGCACTGGCCGAGGAAGTGGCGCAACTCGCGGTGGATTTCCAGGACCGTGGCATCACGGGCATGGATTTGGCGGGCGATGAGGAAAACTACCCTGCAAGGCCGTTCATTCCCATCATGCGGGAGGCCAAACAAGCAGGACTGCACCTGACCATCCACGCGGGCGAATGGAGCGGCGCGGCCAGCGTGGTGGAAGCCATCCAGGAACTGCAAGCCGAGCGCATCGGCCACGGCATTCGTGTCATGGAAGATCCCCGAGCCGTGGCACTGGCACGAGAACAGGGGACAGTTTTCGAGGTCTGCCCCACCAGCAATTACCAAAGCGGCGTTGTACCTTCGCTGAAGGCGCACCCCTTCCCTGCCATGCAGGAAGCCGGCCTGCGCGTGACCCTCAACACCGACGATCCCGGGGTTTCAAACATTACCCTGAGCCATGAATTTCAGGTCGCCCATGAGGTGATGGCTCTGGATCAAAACCGCCTCTGGCATTGCACGCGCACGGCCTTGGAAGCCGCTTTTTTGCCCCCAGACGAACGCCAAGCCCTGATTGCCGCGTTCCAGCATGCTTGGGAGGCCTGAAATGCTGAAACGCCTTGGCAACGGATAAAAACACCGTTGGTTTATTCCCTGGGTCGAGTTGCAATGTCTGCTTCTGCCCAGGGTTTTCTTTTGGCGGACCGCTTTCACCTTCATCCATCGCGAGAGGAGGCTTGTATGCCCTGGCAGAACAAAATTATGCGTACCGTGCGGGTGCGAAATGAACTCATCCCCGGCACGTTAGCCCGCCTGCTCACGGCAGTGGCTGAGCGCAACGGCAGCATTGGCGAAATCCGTCTTATTCGGGAGGGTACCAAAGCCATTGTGCGCGACATTACGGTTTATGCTGACACTGAAGAACAAATGGCCGACATCATTGAAGCCATCCGTGCCAACCCGGGCAGTCGGGTGCTGGAAGTGCGCGACGAAGTGCTGGAAGTGCACCGCGGCGGGAAAATTGCCATCCGAAGCCGTTACAAGATTGATTCCCTGGCTACCCTGCGGCGGGTTTACACCCCCGGCGTTGCGCAAGTGAGTATGCGCATTGCCAAAGACCCTAAACTCGCGTGGCAGTTTACTTCCATCAGCCACCTGGTGGCAGTGGTCACCGATGGTACAGCCATTTTGGGATTGGGCGATATTGGCCCGGTGGCCGGGATGCCGGTCATGGAAGGCAAGGCCATGCTCATGGAAAGCCTGGTAGGGCTTTCTGGTGTGCCTGTGTTGCTCAACACCAAAGACGTGGATGCCATTGTGGACGCGGTGGCGGCAATTGCCCCCACGTTTTCGGCCATCCAATTGGAAGACATTTCTGCACCGCGCTGTTTTGAGATTGAACAGCGTTTGCAAGAACGCCTCAACATCCCCGTAATGCACGACGATCAGCACGGCACCGCAGTGGTGGTTACCGCGGCTTTGACCAACGCGTGCCGCTATGCGAATGTGGACTTACACAAAGCCACCATTGGCCAAATCGGCCTGGGGGCCGCGGGCATGGCCATCAGCCGTATGCTGATGCACATCAGCGGGCATCCGGTGTTGGGCGCGGATTTGAGCGAAGATGCGTTACAGCGGTTGGAATCTTATGGCGGCAAGCGGGCCACACTAGACGAAATCATGGCCAAGGCCGATATTGTGATTGCCACCACTGGCGTGCCAGGGCTTATCAAGCCTGAAATGGTACGGCCTGGGCAAATCATCTTTGCGCTTTCCAATCCCAAACCGGAAATCGAGCCCGATGCGGCCATCGAAGCTGGCGCGGCCTTTGCTGCGGATGGCAAGTCGGTCAACAACGTGCTGGGCTTCCCAGGGATTTTGCGCGGCGCGGTGGATACCCATGCCACGCGAATCACGCCGGAAATGTATCTGGCCGCGGTGCACGCCCTGGTTGCGCATACGCCCGAAGGGGAATTGCTGCCAAGCCCGTTGATGCCCGAGGTGCATCGCGCGGTAGCCCGTGCCGTGGCTGAGAAAGCCCTGGAGCAAGGTGTAGCCCAGGCGGATTACGTCCCTTACGTGACCGATGACGACGAGGAAGAGGAAGAAGGCCGCGTCACGATCTGAGTTTGTTATGGCAGGGGAAGCGGGCGTATCAGCACAACGCCTGCTTCCCCTGCGGTTGCCAGCCACGCGCCATTGGGAGATACTGCTACGGTTGTGGCTTTTTCCTGCCAGGCGCGGTAAGGCGAGCAGGTTTTGGTGGCAAACGGCGGCGCGTCGGGCGGGGCTTGGCAATCTTCCAGGCGCCAGACGCGCACCATGCCCTCTGCATGGGCGGAGAAGATTTGCTGGCTATCGGGGGTAAAGGCCAGTGCGTACACGCCGACTTGCGCCTCGGGGGTCGTCGGGCCGGGCAGGCGCAAATCCACCTGCCGGGACACCACACTGCGCACGGTAATGCGATTGACGCCAGCACCTGCACCCGAAGCCACCAGACGGTGATCAGGCGCAAAAGCGACGCTCCAGGCTTGCCCCACATAATGGTCTAACACGACCAAAGGATTTTCCCCTTGAAGCGGTTTATCCCAAAGCCGCACAGTGCCGTCTGCGCCGGCGGAGACCAGCAGAGGCCCGACGTCGGTTTGCGCCCAATCCAGGGCCAGCACAGCATTGGTATGCCCTTGGAGGTGCGCGATGGCTTCCCCGCTTTCACGGGCATAAACGACAATGTCGTTTTGGCCTTTTTGTGCCACGGCCAGATATTCCCCACTGGGGTCAAAAACCAAATCTTGCACCGGAATGCCATCCCAGCGGGCGACTTCACGCCAAGGGGCGGTTTGCCAGAGGCGCACTTCGTTAGTGAGCCCCAGGGCAAGCCATTGCCCATCGGGTGACCATGCCACGGTGACGCCTTCCAGCCCTGGCGTGAGCCAGCCTTCGGGTCGGTTGGCGTGTAGCAGGGCTTGGGGTTGCCAT
>JAADCW010000106.1 GCA_013154225.1 Chloroflexota bacterium | reverse complement strand
ATGATTTCCCGCACGGTGCCCGTAAGCCCGCGCACCACCAGGCTGTGGGTTTGGGCGCCGTCGCCAAAATATTTCACCCCACGGAGCAGTTCACCGTCGGTAATGCCAGTGGCCGCGAAGAACACATCGTCGGAACCCACCAAATCGTCCATGGTCAAAACTTTGTTGAAGTCGTAGCCCATTTCCTGGCCTCGGCGCAGTTCGTCCTCGTTGCGGGCGTAGAGTTTCCCCTGAATTTCGCCGCCCATCGCCCGCAGGGCGCACGCGGCCAAAACACCCTCGGGCGTGCCGCCAATGCCCAACAAAACGTCAATGCCCGAATCAGGCCAGGCGGTCATCAGCGCGCCGGCCACGTCGCCGTCGGGAATCAACCGAATGCGCGCGCCCAACCGTCGCACTTCGGCGATCAACTCCGCATGGCGGGGGCGGTCCAGAATCACCACGGTCAAGTCTTGCACGTCCATATCCTTGACCTTGGCAATCCGCCGCAGGTTGACCTCGACGGGGGCTTCCACGTCAATCATGCCTTTGGCTTCAGGACCAACAGCAATTTTGTGCATGTAAACAAAGGGGCCAGGGTCAAACATGGTGCCTCGCGGGGCCACAGCCACGGTGGCGATGGCGTTGGGCAAACCTTTGGCCACAGGCCGCGTGCCGTCAATGGGGTCAACGGCAATATCCACTTGAGGCGGGTCGCCTGTGCCCACGTGCTCGCCGTTGTAGAGCATGGGGGCTTCGTCTTTTTCCCCTTCGCCGATGACGATGATCGCGTCCATCTCAATGGTGTTGAGCACCAGTCGCATGGCGTCAACCGCGGCTTGGTCAGCGGCTTTTTTATCGCCGCGCCCCATGAAGCGCCCGGCGGCCATGGCTGCGGCTTCGGTGACCCGCACCAACTCCAGCGCCAGGTTCCGTGTGGGTGCAGAGGAATGCGTCATTCCGACCTCCTTTGCCTGCTCAAGTCACGAATAGGACAAAATAATATGCCAAAACGCCCGCCCACAGCCAGGAATCCACCCGATCGAAGGCCCCGCCGTGGCCGGGCAACAAATGGCCAGAATCCTTTACCCCGGCCTGCCGTTTGAACATGCTTTCCCCTAAATCGCCCAAGGGGGCCAGGGCACTGATGAGCAGACCCAACACCGCACCCTCGAAGGGCGTCATGCCAGCGATGGCCTGGCCTGCCAGCAAAGGATACACCCAAGCCAGCACCGCGCCGGCAATGGTGCCAGTAAGCACCCCAGCCAGGTAGCCTTCCCAGGTTTTCTTGGGGCTCAGCCGCGGGCTCAGTTTGTGCTTTCCCCAGGCGCGGCCAACAAAATAGGCTCCGCTATCCGCGATCCAAATCACGGGCAGCGCCAACAGCACCCACCACGCGCCCGCGGGCAGTTGCCGCAGTGAAACCATATAAGCCCCCAAGAAGCCCAAATACACCACCCCACTTAGGGAAACAGCAAAGTCCACACCGCTCTGCGGCGCCTTTGCACTTTGATGCTCGTAATCCCAAAGGTGATATACCATCAGCACCAAAGTCACCGCGGTGAGGACGAACGCATCGGCCTGAAAACCCCAAACATAGCGCGCAATCATCCACACCAATGCCGCGCCAACCATCAAAAACCGTGCGGGGCGCCTACCTATTGCCGTAAACAGGTGGGCATATTCCCACACGGCCGCGGCCATAAAAAAGGCGACCATCGCCAGATAGGCCAGGCCGCCCACAAAAATCAGCGCAACGCCGATGGGAAGCAAAATCAGAGCAACCAAAACGCGTTGTTTCAGCATAAGCCATCAAATCAGAAAGCAGTGAAGGAAGCGGTCATTCGTCGGGATCCAGCACCCGACCAAAACGGCGCTCCCTGCGGTTGTAGTCGGCAATGGCTTCCAGCAAATGCTCTCGGCCAAAATCCGGCCAAAAGACCGGGGTGAAGTACCACTCCGCATAAGCCGCCTGCCAAAGCAGGAAGTTGCTGGTGCGGATCTCGCCCGAGGTGCGGATGACCAGGTCGGGGTCAGGCATACCCGCGGTGTAAAGATGCGCCTCGATGGTCTCTTCTGTAATTTGCTCGGGGGGGATACCTTCCCGCACGATCTTTCGCACGGCCTGGACGATTTCGTCACGACCGCCGTAGTTGAAAGCCACGTTGAGCACCAAGCGCTGATTGTGCTGGGTGCGTTCCACAGATTCGCGGATTTTGGCCTTCAGACTGGGGCGAATGCCATCTAATCTGCCCAAATGACGGATTTGCACCCCCTCTTCATCCAATTCGTCCAGTTCCTTGTCAATAAACTCTTCCATTATCTCCATCAGCCCTTCCACTTCTTCTTTGGGGCGCGCCCAATTTTCCGTGGAAAAGGCGTAGATGGTGAGATAACGAATGCCAAATTCAACGCAAGCCCGAATCACCCGACGGAGATTTTCGGTGCCTGCGCGGTGCCCGGCCAGGCGCGGCAGGTTGCGCGCGCGCGCCCAACGGCCATTGCCATCCATGATGATGGCAACGTGGGTTGGCACCTCCCATTGAGGGTCCAACTGAGGAGCAGTGGGCGAGGTGGAAGGCAATTTACACCTCCATCACTTCTTTTTCTTTGCGCTCGCCCAGCGCCTCGGCTTTTTCAATGTATTCTTTGGTCAAGTCGTCCAGTTTTTCTTCAGCCCGCTTGCGATCGTCTTCGGAGATGAGTTTTTCTTCTTCATACTCCTTGAGGTCTTTTTTGACGTCGCGCCGCACGTTGCGGATGGCGATGCGGGCTTCCTCCACCCGATGATGCACCACTTTGACCAGTTCCCGCCGCCGCTCTTCGGTGAGCGGGGGCAAAATCAACCGGATGTTCTTGCCATCGTTGTTGGGGTTGAGCCCCAGGTCCGAGGTCTGGATGGCGCGCTCAATCGCCCGGAGCGTCGAGGGGTCAAACGGCTTGATGAGCAACTGCCGGGGTTCGGGTACGCTGATGGATGCAAGTTGCATCAGCGGGGTTGGCGTGCCGTAATATTCCACTTCCAGCCGCTCCACCAGGGCCGGGCTTGCGCGGCCCGTGCGGATGCCGGCCAGGTCTTCTTCCAACGCCCGAATGGCGCCTTGCATTCGGTGTTCGGCATCTTTGAGGGCGTCTTTTATCATGGGGACCTCCTCCGAGGGGGAATTGGCAAAGTCGGTGTGGTTATTTTATCATGCGTTCTCGGCCGCGACTTTTCGGAACACAATGCCTTCGCCGTCTTCGGCCACGTCCACTTCAATGGTATCGCCCGGTGCAAATTCGCCGCTCAGCAGGCGGATGGCCAAAGGCCCTTCAACGTATTTCTGCAGGGCCCGCCGCAGGGGGCGCGCGCCAAAATCGGGGTCGTAGCCCACTTCGGCCAGATAATCGCGGGCCGCTTCGGTCAAGCGCACGGTCAGGTCACGCTCGGCCAGGCGCTCGGCCACTTCCTGCATTTGCAGATCCACAATGCGGCGCATGTCGTCGCGGCTCAAGGGCGAGAACATGATGATTTCGTCAATGCGGTTGAGAAACTCTGGGCGGAAGGTCTCTTTCAGGGCCTTCTCGATCTTCTCCTGCGCGCGGCGGTCTTCGCCGCTGGTTTCGCCCTGCAAAAAGCCCAAGGAGCCGGAACGCCGCACAAATTCCGTGCCCAGGTTAGAAGTCATGATCACCACAGTATTGCGGAAATCCACTGTGCGGCCTTGGCCGTCGGTCAGGCGGCCTTCGTCCAAAATCTGAAGCAGGGAGTTCCATACTTCAGGGTGGGCTTTTTCAATTTCGTCGAACAGAATGACCCGATAGGGGCGCCGCCGCACGGCCTCGGTCAGTTGGCCGCCTTCCTCATAGCCCACATAGCCCGGCGGCGCGCCAAACAGCCGCGAAACCGAGTGCTGTTCGCGATATTCGCTCATATCCACCCGCACCAGCGCGTCTTCGTCGTCAAAGAGGAACTCGGCCAAAGCCTTGGCCAGCGCGGTCTTGCCCACCCCCGAGGGGCCGATGAAAATGAACGAACCAATGGGGCGCTTGGGGTCTTTCAGGCCCGAGCGCGCCCGACGGATCGCGTCGGAAATCGCGGCAATGGCCTCGTCTTGCCCGACAATGCGCTCGTGCAGGCGCTCTTCCATGTGCAACAGGCGCTCGGCTTCGGTTTCCATCATCTGGGTCACGGGAATGCCCGTCCACTGGGAGACCACTTCCGCGATGTCTTCGGCATCCACCACTTCGTCCAGTTGGTTTTCGGCTTCCCATTCAGCCTTGAGGCGGTGGAATTCTTCTTCCAGGCGCAGGCGTTCCATTTTCTTGGTGGCCGCGCGCTCATAATCGCGCGCTTCACGAGCCTGCTCTTCTTCCACTGCCAGGCGTTCAATTTCGGCTTTGCGTTCCTTGAGCTCCGGCGGCAGGGAATACAACGCCACCCGCAGTTTGGCTGCGGCTTCGTCAATCAGGTCAATGGCCTTGTCGGGCAAATGGCGGTCGGTCACGTAGCGGCTGGAAAGTTTGGCCGCGGCCACCAGGGCTTCGTCGGTAAAGCGCACGCCGTGATGGGCTTCGTAACGGTCGCGCAGGCCGTGGAGCATCTCGATGGTGTCTTCGATGCTGGGCTCTTCCACATACACGGGCGCGAAGCGGCGTTCCAGCGCGGCGTCTTTTTCAATGTATTTGTGGTATTCGTCCAATGTGGTCGCGCCAATGCACTGCAGTTCGCCCCGCGCCAGCGCGGGTTTGAGCATGTTCGACGCATCCATCGCGCCCTGCGCGGCGCCAGCGCCCACCACAGTATGGAGTTCGTCAATAAACAGGATGATTTCGCCCTCAGACCGTTTGACTTCCTCAATCGCGGCCTTGAGGCGCTCTTCAAAGTCCCCGCGGAAGCGGGAACCCGCGATCATTGCGCCCAAATCCAACGACACCACCCGCTTGCTGGCCAAAATTTCGGGCACGTCGCCGCTGACGATTTTCTGCGCTAAGCCTTCGACAATCGCGGTTTTGCCAACCCCTGCTTCGCCAATGAGCACCGGGTTGTTTTTGGTGCGGCGGGAAAGCACCTGAATGACCCGCAAAATTTCGGCGTCGCGGCCAATTACAGGATCCAGTTTGCCTTCGCGCGCCATTTGGGTCAGATCGCGGGAATATTTTTCCAAAGTGCGGTAGCGCGATTCGGCTCGGCGGTCGGTGACGCGCTGGCCGCCGCGCACCTGACGAATGGCCTCATAGACGCGCTCTTTGGTCACCCCAGCCGAGGCCAACAGGCTGGACGACGGGGAGTTACGCTCGTTGAGGATGGCCAAAAACAGGTGCTCGGTGGAAATGTATTCGTCTTGCAAACGGTTGGCCTCTTGGTTGGCCATGTCCACAATCCGTTTGACGCGCGGGGTAATGAAAATTTGCCCTGCGCCGCCGCCAAAAATATTGGCCTTGGGCGTGGTGCGCAAGATGTGGTCCACCTGCTGAAGCAGGCGTTCAGCATCCACATTGAGGATTTCCAAAATCTGCGGCACCACACCTTGAGGTTGCTCCAGCAGTGCCAGCAGAATATGTTCGGTATCAATTTGTGTGTGGCCGTAGCGCTGGATGAGTTCCGCAGCACGCTGGGCCACTTCCTGGGCTCGCTCGGTAAAGCGATCAAAACGCATCATGGGGGTCGTCCTTCATTCAGGAATGGGAGCGATAGTGTAGAAGAATTATATCATCGGGCAGCCGCACGGGCTTAAGGTGTCGGCGTGAGGGTGGGTGTTGGGCTGAGAACGGGCGTGGGCGACCCTGTGGGGGTTGGCGTTGGGGTCAGGGTGGCTGCGTACATCAAAGGCATCCAGCCCACGCGGCCTTCGGCGTCAATGACCTGCACCCAAACCAAGCCGCCACTGATGACAATCTGGTTGGTAATCTGCAGAGGTGCGCCTTCTGGCAAGACTGCAATAATGGGGCCATTAGGCGACTGGCGCAAACGCACGCCTCTCCATTGGGTGTTAGCCACCTTCCCCAGCGAGGGCGTAGGTGTCGCGGTGGGCGTGGGGGTATTGGTGGGCGTAGGCGTGTTGGTCGGCGTAGGTGTGTTGGTGGGCGTAGGCGTGTTGGTGGGTGTGGGGGTGTTGGTCGCGGTGGGGGAAGGCCCAGGGGTTGGCGTAAACGTGGGTGTGGGCGGAATGAGCGGATCCAGTTTGGTGTAGAGGATTTGGTCAATCACAATGGAAACAGGCTGGCCCAACCTGTCGGCAATGCGGCTTTGCAGCATCAGGCTATCTTCATAGCGCAAGGGGCGCTCAGTGCGGATTTGCAAAGCCAAATGCAGCACGTCACCCCCGCGGTCAATCCGAATGCCAGCTAATTCGCCACCAATGCGCTCCACTTCCTCCGCGGCCACCTTGTCAATCAGGCTGGTTTCCGCGGCCTGGCGCACAAAACGCGCACTCAAATAAGCCAAAGGCACAAAAAGCAGCACCACCAAAAAGCCAGAAAGCCGCAAAGTTCGGGGCAAATCGCTCAAACTGCGGGTTTGGAAAAGGGTGATTTGCCCAAAATCCAAAATATAAAACACGGTCATGGAAGCAAAGGCAATGGCAATGGCGTTGGTAAGGAAAAGCAACAGCGCGCCGCCAGCCACTTGCCAGTTCCCCATGCCCAAGCCAATGCCCACCACACAAAGCGGCGGCATCAACGCGGTGGCAATGGCCACACCAGGCAGGGAAGGTGAAACCGAAGGCAACGCCCAGGCGAAGGCCGCGGCCGCACCACCCGCCAAAGCAATGGCCAGGTCAATGGGCCCCGGCCGTGTGCGGGAAAGCACCTCGCGCGGCATTTGCTGCAGCGGGGCAAAAGGCAAGGGGCGATTGATGAGGGTCAATACCAGGGCAGTAAACACCGCCACCAGCGCGCCGCGCAAAAGCGCGGTGGTGGCGTCTTTCAGCAACTGCTCATCCCCCGTAAGCGAAGAAAGCCCCAAACCCAAAATTGGCGTCATCAGCGGCGCGACCAACATGGCGCCGATGACCGTTGCGCCCGAGTCAATCAACAACCCCAGGGTTGCAATCACGCTGGAAAGCAACACCATGAGGAAGTAATCAAAATCAGGATGGGAGCCTTCCCGCAGTTGCGCAATGACCGTGCCCCGCCGTTTGGCATCCACACTGCGCATCTGCCGCCGCCACCATCCCAACAAACGCATCCGCCGCGACAGGCGAGGGGGCTTGACGCTGGCCGCGTGCTCTGCTCGTTCTTCTGAGGGGGGAAGGGGCTCGATTTCCGGCGATTTCATAGGGTTACCCGGTCATGCCATAGCGCGATTTGAGTTCGGCAACAGGAAGGACAATTTGCCCTTCAGAAGGGTCGCCTATCAGGGTAACTTCTTGAGGCGAAGTTCCCGCTCGATAAGCCGTAAACGCGGCCATGAGTGCATCCAGTTCCTCAGGAGTATGCAAACCCTCAGTGGGCAAAATACCCTGCAAGATGCGGTGCCGCGTGAATTCCTCAAAAATTCGCATAGGGTCGGGCAAATCCAAGCCTTGAATGCGCAACAACAATTGGCGCTGGATGCGGCCTTCCAGGGTGTTTTTGTGGAAGGGGAGATGCCCTAACAAGGCGGCATAGGCCGCATGGGGATAGACTTCCAGGGTTTGGCGGGGAGCATCTTCGGTGGGATAGGGCTGATAGCCCATGCGTTCAAGTTCACGATACAGGCGAAAGCCCTGCCGCATCCACGAAGGGCTGGCGCTTTCGTCGGAAGGCGTGGGCAACATGCGCAGGTTGTGCTGGCGCAAAAGGAATTCGGCCACACGGCCCTGCTGCCAGCGGCCAGGCCGCAGGGGCGCGCCCAAAGTTCCCCGATAAGCGGGATCCTGCAAAAGCCCCTTTGCAGGCGAGCGGGGCGAAGCAATAGCCACCAAAGCCTGCTTCTGCCCGCCACAAAAGGCCAAAACCTCCGCGAGGTCGCCCTGCCCCAACGCCAGCAGGTTGAGTTCACCATCCAAAGCCGCGTAAGCCAAAGGCCGCCCCGAGGCGGGCAAAACGCCAATATAAGAAACTGAAGGCAACCACATTTCCACCGTCCTTACCCTTGTGCGAACCGCGTTGCATTCAGTTTAGCCCAGGTTGGCGCTGAGGTCAAATGCCTGAAGGGGGCATTTGTTACAAAATAGAAAATTTTTGGAAAAAAGCATCTTCTTATCGGCTAAAACCGCCTTGGTTGTAAAAAGGGCGCGACCCAGAAAACAAAAATGCCCTGCCGCGTGTACGGCAGGGCATTTGACATCACTCAACAGACTTACCCACTCACCTGATACCAGCGCGTCAACACAGCCCGCACCACAATGCGATAACGGTACGCACCTTCCGCATCGTCCCATTGATGGCAGGTTATCAACGTCAGCCATGCGTGCCCATCATCCATAGGGTGCAAAGGCCAATTGTCTTCAGGATCCACATACGATACCTGGGTCACAGTAAATTCATATACCGTGCCGTAGGCATAGATACGAATGGTATCACCATAGTGCAAAGTGTAAAGGTGCACGAAGGGGCCTGGGGCGCCTGTGGCAAGATAGTTGTGTGCCGTGAGCACACTGTTCCCCTCGTGGCCAGGGAATGCGCTTCCCCAAAGCCAACCCACACTTGTCAGCCAGGTGAGATCATCCATGTCGGGCACGCCCCAAATTTGGGATTTTATTCCCAAACGTGGAATGTCAATCCACACCTGGCCTAAATCTTCGGTTACGCTTTCCTGAGGCTTGGGTGGCAAAAGCGTGGTGCGATGAGGAGCAAAGCCGGTAAACGGCAAAGCCGGACGCATGGCAATGGTGGGGTCATTGGTGCCATTTCGGGAAGGATCATCGGTGAGGGCAGGCGTGTTGTTAGCCACATTGGGGTCTGCGGCATCAATTACGCCATCCTGATTTTCATCCCAATAAGCCAAGCCTTGGTTGACCAACTGTGTAGTACCTGAAGCCGCCACAGTCTGATAAGAAATCGTCAAAGGCGCCTGCAAAGCGGCCAGGGTGCGGCTTGGCAATCCGGCGGTGCCGCGCATGGCAAAATCGCCAACAGCCGAGCTGCCAGGCGGCAGGAGCGAAGCCACCGGGCCTTCTCCCGACGGCAAGGCCGAGAATGTGCCGCCATAATCCGCAGCCAAAATCGCCTCAACTTCAATGTGATTTTGAGCGGCGTTATATGTACAGGAAGTCACAATAGTGCCACCTGCTGACTCACAACGCAAACTTCCCGCGACGTATGTACTATGTAATGGAACTGGCCCAATAATGCGCACTTTCACGTTTACGGTGTTATAGATATTTGCCCATGTCATCTGCCACGTGACTCGCGGCCAAGTGGTCGTTACAGCTTTCATTTGCCCAGCAGGGGCTTTCGCGGGAAGCGGGGTTGGTGTTGCCGTCGGTGTAGGCGTAAAAGTAGCCGTCGGGGTAGAAGTAGGTGCGGGGGTAAAAGTAGCCGTCGGGGTTGGGGTATCTGTAGGTGTAGGTGTCCACGTCGGTGCGCCCAAAGCCTCGTATGCCCCTATATCGCAAATAAAGGTACCGTTGTAATCTCCATCTTGAGGCCGCGCCACGCCGTTTTCCGATTCATTGTTTACCGGAGCAGCGGAACAAACCGTATTATCGCCAGCATCAATGGCAGGGCTTGTGCTCTGCAGGGGATAATAATCGGGTGAGCCTGTCAACGTGCCTAACTGCGGATCAGTATTGTTCATTGAACTGGCTGCAGTAAACCCACACGAACCATCACTGGAAATATTGTTTCCGTTGTCGGTAATCGTGCCCACGCAATTAGTTGCTGCATTATTACTAACAATACTATTCGCAAGTGTCAACGTGCCGCCCCCATTTTGGAGACCATTCCCATTTGGGGAATCTGCGACAGTGACATTAATCAAAGTTAAGTCACCGCTTTCTACGTAGGCTGCGCCACCATCACCGCCGGAATTGTTGCTAAAAGTACTGTTTGCAAAGGTGACATCAACATCGCCACTTGAACTGTTAGAAATATAAATTCCTCCACCTCTACCTGTCGTTTGATTATTTTTGAGTGTAACTTTCGTAGCCGTTAACTGCGCGCTTACTGCATAAATACCACCGCCACCAATACTTGTGGACTTGTTGCCATCGAAAACACTGTCACTGAGGGATACAGTTGAAGCTATATAAATTCCCCCACCATAAGTCGCCGTATTTTGCAAAAACGTTGTGTGATCAATTGTAACCGAAGTATTGCTAAATTCTGTAATTGCCCCCCCAGAAGTAGCAGAGTAATTGTATTGAAATGTAGAATTTGTAATCGTCAACGAAGAAGACGAAAAATACAAAGCCCCGCCAGAATCTGCTCGATTACTATCAAATATTGTATTGTCTATATTCCAACTTCCACTGAAACTACGAAGAGCACCACCATTACTACCGGCTGAGTTTGAATTAAATTGACTACCTGTAATAGTAATTGAAGCCCCATATGAAATAATAGCACCACCATAAGACGAGGCCTTATTGTTTCTAAAAATACAATTTTCGATTACTAAAGAGCCAGAAGAAATGTAAATTGCTCCACCTTCAGCAGCGTAACCATATTCCAAAGTCAAATTTCTCAATGTCACTGTGGGGAGGGGGTAAGCATTTCGGGGTTTAAAAAGTTGAACCTCGCCTTGTCCATCATTATCATTATCACCACTAATCACGATACGATTATCCCCATCAATGGTTACTGTGCTCGCAGGCTCTAATGTACTCCCTAAATAAATTGTCCCGCTCAATCCAGAGGCAAACGTGATCGTATCGTCCGCGGGACTGCCCGGCCCACAGTCGTCATTGACTGGCGTATTGTCAGCTGCAGCAAGGGCTTCTCGCAAACTGCACGCGCCGTCTGCCACTGTATTGTCTTCCAACGTGGTTACAACGTAAGCAGCTGCCCATGTACGATGTATTTTCCATCCCCCCGCAACAGCCAAAACAGACAAAATCGTCACTCCCAACCAAAAGACTTTTTTGGAAAACACAAAAAAGGGAGTACGCCTCAACATGCCAGACCTCCAACAGACGCTAACATGCCAGGGGAAAATTAAAAACAGCCCTGACTTCGACGAATAATACAGAGCAATTCAAGGCAACAGAGCAAAAAAATATCTTCAATTTTTTAATATTCTGGAATGTTAAAAGTATAACCGCGCTTTTTCTTGTGTCAAGGATTTTAAGATTTTAATTTTTTAACATTCCACATTGCTACGATTTTATTCAAAAATAAAACTCCTCATCCCCAGAAAATTCTTCGCGCGCACCTCACACGCGTTACCTATTTCACTGCAACTTCCCTTTTTATCTCCCGTAAGAGAAACAATACAACGGCTCTACTCAAATTCACAAACGATTACACGCTAATAACACAATTTTCAAAAACCCCCTTATAGCGCTCTCAAAACAGTAATTACTCAAACTGCTATCATTTCAACAAGAAGCCCTCTCACCAAGGAACCC
>JAADCW010000023.1 GCA_013154225.1 Chloroflexota bacterium | reverse complement strand
ATTTCACCCACGCCTTTGGCGCCAAAGGGGCCGGCTTCCACCGGATGTTCCACAATGATGGGAATGATCTCCGGCAACTGCCCCATTGAAGGAATCCGATAGCGCGCCAGGCGGTCGGTGACGATTTGGCCTTCTTCCACGATGAAATGCTCAGTCAGCGCGGTACCCAGGCCCATGACCACGCCGCCTTCCACCTGGCCTTTGAGGCTTAGAGGGTTGATCATGGTGCCCACGTCGGTGGCGGTGACCACCCGAAGCACCTGCACTTCGCCTGTCCGGGTATCCACCTCGACTTCCGCGGCCTGTGCGGCAAAGGCGTAGGCAAAGTGCATGTCGCCGCCTTCGCCCAAGGGGCGGGTTTCGGGGGCATGATAAGTATAACGGATGCGAGGTTCCCGGCCAAGCGCGTGCATCTCCGCGGCCACCTGCGGCCAGGTCAGCACACGACCGCACAATTCCAGCCCTTCGGCTGTGGCACGGATTTGCTCAGGCGAGCAGTCGTAGCGCTCGGCCAACGCAGACCGCAGGGCATTGGCCAGCACACGAGCGGCCAAGCGGGCTGCATTGCCGGTCACAAAGGTCTGCCGGGAAGCCGTGGTTGGGCCGCCGTCGGGGGTGCGGTCTGTATCCATGACCAAAACCCGCACCCGCTCCAGGGGCACGCCCAATTCCTCTGCGGCCACAATCTGAAGCACCGAAACCAGACCCTGGCCCAATTCCGCGGCCGAGGTGCGCACCTCAAACTGCCCTTCAGGGAGCAGTTCCACCTCTGCGGTGGACTCATCCGGCGCGCCGCCGCCCAACCCCGTGTTCTTGAAAGCCACCGCAAAGCCCCAGGCCCGCACTTTGTGGGGCGCGCCTGCCACCGGGTGCGGGGCAAAGGGGTCGTCCTCGCCGCTCAACCGCCGCACTTCGGCCTCAACCTTGTCAATGCACTCCAGCAGGCCCACGCTTTCCCGCAAAACCTGGCCTGTGCTGGTCACCGACCCCACCCGCAAAGCATTCTTCCGCCGCAAGGCCACGGGGTCCATGCCCAGATGCTCGGCCAGCATGTCCATCATGCTTTCAATGGCAAAGGCCGATTGGGTCACTCCAAAGCCGCGAAAAGCCCCCGCAGGCGGGTTGTTGGTATAAACCGCGTAGCAATCGGATTTCACATGGGGGATTTCATAAGGCCCCACCGAATGAGTGGTCGCCCGGGTCATGACCTTCTCGCCCAGGGAAGCATACGCTCCAGTATCGCCGTAGAGTTCGGTCTGGATGGCTGTCAGGCGGCCATCGCGCCTGGCGCCCACTCGCACGCGAATTTGCGTCGCGTGGCGCTTGGGGTGCACCACCAAACTTTCGTGCCGGTCAAACGTCAGTTTGACCGGTCGGCCAGTGGCCTGGGCCAACAACGCGGCATGAATTTGGCCGGCAATGTCTTCTTTGCCGCCGAAACCGCCGCCCATCGTCTGCCCCACAATATGCACCCGCTCTTCCGGCCATCCCAAAGCCGCGGCAACCTGACGACGGTCGTCGTAAGGAATTTGGGAGCCCACATACACGGCCATGCGCCCGTCTTCTGTGGGCACAGCCACGCTGGATTCCGGTTCCAAAAACGCGTGGTCATAATGGGGCGTGTAGAAAGTGTGTTCCAAAATCACATCGGCCTCGGCAAAGCCCTGTTCCAAATCGCCTTTGCGCACCTTGATGTGTTTGAGCAAATTACCGCCGGGGTGCAGTTGCGGCGCGTCGGGCTGAAGGGCTTGCACCGGGTCGGAAAGCACGGGCAAAGGTTCAATTTCGGCTTCGATGAGCGCCACAGCCTGCTCGGCAATCGCTTCGGTATCTGCGGCCACAATGGCCAGGGCATCGCCCACGTAGCGCACCCGCTCGCCAATGCCCACCAAAATCGGCCAATCGTCAATCAAAATGCCGTGCCGCTTAGCGCCTGGCAGGTCTTCCGCAGTCAACACAGCGCGCACGCCCGGTAGTGCGCGGGCTTTGCTCACATCCAAACGCCGCAAAATGCCGTGGGGCACACCCGCGCGGCGCACCCGAGCAAAGAGCATGTTATCGAAATGCAGGTCGTCGGTATAAATTGCCCGGCCTGTAACCTTGTCCACCGCGTCTGGGCGGATGTGCGGCCGCCCCACCACGTCCCCCGCGTGGGAAGATTCGGGCAAGGAAGGCTGAGGCACAGGTTCGCCCGTTTGCAGGGCATGGGCCGCGGCCAGCACTGCATCCTCAATCGCGGGATAGGCGCCACAGCGGCAGAGGTTGTCTTTGAGCGCGTGGCGGATGTCTTCCCGGCTGGGGGTGGGGTTGCGCTCCAAAAGCGCGTGCGCGGTCATAATCTGGCCGGGTGTACAAAAGCCGCACTGCACCGCGCCGTGGGTCACAAAGGCTTCTTGAAGGGGATGCAATACGAACTTCTGCGGCTCTTTTTGCTGGGCCAGCCCTTCAATGGTCAGAATCTGCTTGCCCGAAGCCCGCACCGCGGGATAAATGCAGGAAAGCACTGGTTCGCCGTCCACTTCCACGGTGCAAGCGCCGCATTCGGCTTCCTCACAGCCAATTTTGGTGCCGGTGAGGTGCAGGCGCTCCCGCAAAACTTCGGCCAAAGTCTCGTCAGGCGCGATTTCCAACTGATACGTGCGCCCGTTGACAGTGAGGGTAATGGGGATGGCTTCAGATGAGGTCATGGTCACGTCTATGCAAGGGGGTGGCAGAAGCCACAAACGGGAATCAATCGCGGCTCTGGGCTATGGCCGCCCGCTTCCAGGCAGTGGAAAGGGCATCCTGAAGCAGGATGCCGGCCAAATGGCGGCGATATTCCAGGGTTGCGCGGTAGCGGCTGGTGCGGAAGCGGGCTTCTTGGAGCAGGGCCTCGCGTGCGGCTTCCAAGGCCTGGGGCGTAAAGGGCTGACCTCGGAGTGCGTTTTCTGCGGCTTGCGCTCGGCGGGGCACCGGCCCAAAGGGGCCCACAGCGATGCGGACGTCGGCCAAACGCTCACCTTCGCGCGCCAGCCATACCGCGATGTTGA
Organism: Chloroflexota bacterium; assembly: GCA_013154225.1. Lineage (GTDB taxonomy): Bacteria > Chloroflexota > Anaerolineae > Anaerolineales > DRMV01 > DRMV01. The sequence continues at coordinate 8,474 of JAADCW010000023.1, read as the reverse complement.
GCACCGGCAGGGCAACGCCCTGGGGGCGCATCACCCGCCGAAAAGCCGAGGCCTGCCCAGCCGAGGCCAAAGGCAAATGGAAGCCCACCAAGATTTCATCCGCGGCCAGGGCCGATTCGCCGGGGCCGCGATACAAAGCCACGATGGGCTCCCAGCGGCGGCCCCGGGGCGACGCAATTTCGGCCTGGGCATCCAGGGCCAACAGCGCCATTGCGCCGTCCGCGGCTGGCAAAGCATGGGCCACGTTGCCCCCCAGGGTGGCCACGTTGCGCACCTGGGGGCCGGCCATCATGCCCGTGGCTTCAGCCAGGGCTTGGGCGTGTTGCCGCACCAGGGGCGAGGCCGCAATTTGGCTCAGCGGCACTGCCGCGCCAATGAAAAGCCGCCCTTCCCGCACTTCAAGGCCGTGCAGGGACGGAATGGCTGTAACGTCTATCAAAGTATCCACCGGGGGATGCCGCCCTTGCTGTAAATCCAGCATCAGGTCAGTACCGCCCGCGATGATCGCGATGGAACCCTGGGCAGAGGCCAGGGCCTTCAGCGCGTCATCTATGGTCTGAGGTCGGAGGTAATGCTTCCAAAGGGTCATGGGTCAATGGTTAGGCTGGTGTTGCAACGCTCGACGAATATTGCACCGTGCCAAACGCCCCACCTCAAGGGGCATCAACTCACGCTTGGGCTTCAGCGGGTTCCCTGACGCCGGCCATCAGCAAGCCCAAACGTTCCACGCTGACGTTTTCGTTGGGCAAAATGTCCATGATTTGCCCTTCGTAAATCACAGCAATGCGGTCTGAAAGCGCCAAAATTTCGTCCAAATCTTCCGAAATTAGCATCACCGCCACGCCCTGGCGCCGCTGTTCCAGCAGTTGCTCGCGGACGTATTCGGTCGCGCCAATATCCAACCCGCGGGTTGGCTGGGCCGCGATGATCACTCGGGGATGGCGGGCGAGTTCCCGCGCCAAAACGATCTTTTGAATGTTGCCCCCTGAAAGGTTTTTCGCCAACGTCTTTTGCGAAGGTGTTTTGATGCGAAAAGCCCGAATGAGTTCCGCACTGTGTTGGGAAATAAACCGCTGATTGAGGAACCCGCGGTACGAAAACGGCGGCTTGTGGTGTTCCCGCAAAATCAAGTTTTCAGCCACCGTAAAATCTTGGATAATGCCGTCCTTCATCCGCTCTTCGGGGATGTAGGAAAGGCCGCGGTCGGTGCGCTCGCCCGGGAGGAGCGCGGTAATGTCTTCACCTTCCAGGATGACCTTGCCTTCGGTGACTTCCCGCAGGCCAGTAATGACCTCGGCCAATTCCCGCTGGCCGTTGCCCGAAACGCCTGCGATGCCCAAAATTTCGCCCCCGCGCACTTCCAGGCTGACCCCACGCAGGCCCGGCGTGCCGCGGTCACTGCCACAGTGGACGTTTTCCAGCGCCAGCCGCACATCGCCCACCTCAACCGGCTCCCGGTCCAGGGTCAGCGCGACTTCCCGCCCCACCATCCAATTGGCCAGGGCCGATTTGGTGGTTTCTGACGTGGGCCGCGTGCCAATTTTGCGGCCATCGCGCAGCACGGTCACACGATCGCTGATTTCAATCACTTCGTGCAGTTTGTGGGAGATGAAAATCAGCGCGTGGCCGTCTTGGGTCATCTGGCGCATAATGGCAAACAGTTCATCCACTTCCTGGGGTGTCAGCACCGCGGTGGGCTCGTCCAAAATCAACAGCGACGCGCCGCGGTAAAGGGCTTTGATGATTTCCACCCGCTGTTGCTGACCCACCGAAAGTTGCCAGATGTAGGCGTTGGGGTCAATTTTCAACCCGTAGATGTCGGCCAGCGCCAAAATGCGTTGGGAAACCACGTCCAAATCGGTCAAGAACCCTCGCGAAGAGGGCAATCCCAGGGCAACGTTTTCGGCCACGGTCATGGTTTCCACCAGCATGAAGTGCTGGTGAATCATGCCAATGCCCAAGCGGATGGCGTCGCTGGGGGAATGGATGGTGACGGGCTGGCCGTTGATGTAAATTTCACCTTCGTCGGGTTGATAGAGGCCGTAGAGAATTTTCATCAGGGTGCTTTTGCCCGCGCCGTTTTCGCCCAAAAGGGCGTGGACCTCGCCCGCGTGGACATCAAAATCCACGTGGTCGTTGGCCAGCACCCCGGGGAAGCGCTTGGTAATGCCGCGCATCTCCACGGTTTCGATGTGCGCCCGGGCTGAGGGTAAGACGTCCTGTTTGTGGCTCATGGCATCATCCTGGGCTTGAGGAAGGGGTTGGCAGACGCGATGGCCTGCCAACCCCACTGAGGTGTTATTTGGTGACTTCGATCTTGATCTTGCCGTCTTTGATGTCTTGGATCGCGGTTTCGGCCGCGTCTTTGACGTCTTGCGGCAGGTCAAACTGCGGGTTGTATTCCACCACCTCACCGCCGTTGGCCAGGTTGATGGTGAAGGCTTTGCCGCCCAACGTGCCGTGCTGAATCAGGTCAATCATCTGGGTGAGCACCACTTCCCAGTGATAGACCTGATTAGCCACCACGATATTGGGCGCCAGGGAACTTTGATCGGCCTGGGTGCCGAACCAAAGGACGTTCTTTTCCTTGGCAACGCCAATCGCGCCTACCACCATCTGGGCCGTGCCGGTCAGCACATCCGCGCCCGCGGCAATGTGGGTGTTGGCGGCCTCAGCCGCGGCAGAAACGTCGGAGAAAGAGCCCGTCCAGGTCACGTTGACCTTGACGTTGGGATTGGTGGCCTGCGCGCCCGCGATGAAACCTTCCACGTAGCGCTGGGCGTCGCCGGTCTCGATGGGGCCAATCACGCCCAAAACGTCGCTCTTGGAGAGTTTGGCGGCCATCACGCCGTTGACGTAGCCGCCCTCTTCTGAAGCGGCCTCATAGGCAAACACGTTGGGCATGCCAAACGTGTCCACCGTGGTGCCCCAGGCAAAACTGGTGTTGGGGAAGTCAGGGGCAATTTCCTGAAGCGAAGAGCCATACTGCGAGCCGTGGGCAATGATCAGATCATAGCCCTGGGAAGCATAGTCGCGGATGGCCGCGGCCGCGTCGTCCACCACGTACATGCCATCCGAGTAAACGAATTCCATGGCTTCCGGCCCGCCCATGGCCTTCTGCACCGCGATCAGGGCATCGTACATGCTTTGGCTAAAGGCCAGGTCGTTGATGGAACTGGGCATGACCACGGCCACACGGAAAGGCTTTTGCGGCGCTTGGGTGGCCTCGGCTTGCGGCGCTTGCGTGGGCGCCGAGGACGTGCTGTTGCATCCGCTCATTACCAGCGCCAGCACCACGAGCAGCGACAAAATCAAGGGCAATCGTTTCATCTCTCTATCCTCCATGTTCAAAGGGGAGCAGCGAATCATGTGCCAAAGGGGATTTTCGGACAAATTTCCAGCATTGCGAGCGCAACCACCTCCTTTCACCCGCGCTTCCCTTTCCTGTGGCAAGGGAAGCATATTCGGCTTGTTCAGGCTTCACGCTCAAACGGCTTGGCCAGCGCCGAAGGCGCCCGCACCTTTGAAGCCGCAGCCACCAAGACCAAAATGGTCAACACGTAGGGCAACATCACGGCCAAATCCGAAGGGATAGGCACGCCCAACACCTGCAGCCACAACTGGAAAGCGTTGACCATGCTGAACAACAAGGCGCCGCCCAATACCCCCAGCGGTCGCCAAGCCCCAAAATAAACCAGCGCCACGGCAATAAAGCCCAAGCCGCTGGTCATATTTTGCTGAAACACGTTGAGCAAACCAATGGAAAGGGAAGCCCCCGCGATGCCCGACAAAATGCCGCCCTGGATGATGGTGTAATAACGCACCGCAGCCACGCTGATGCCCAGGGAATCCGCGGCTTGAGGGTTTTCACCAATGGAACGGATTTTGAGCCCCAGCGTGGTTTTGTTCAACACAAACCAGGCAATGGGCACCAGCGCGTATGCGCCATAAACCAAAATGTTGTGGCTGAAGAAGACTTCGCCCAACACCGGAATATCGCTCAACACCGGAATGTGCAGGGCCGGGAAGCCCTGGATCGTTTTGACCGTGCCCACCAGTTTTTGGAAGAGCAAATCGCTCATCCCCAAGCCAAAGAGATAAAACCCAATGCCGCTGATGCCCTGCTCCGCGTGCAGGTTGACGGTCACGAAGGCCATGGCCAGGCCCATCACCGCGCCCACGATGATGGCGGCCAAAAGCCCCAACCAGAGGTTGCCAGTGCGCCAAGAGACATAGAATGCGGCAAACGCGCCCAAGAGCATTTGCCCTTCCACCCCCAAGTTGAGCACACCACTCCGCTGGCCAAACGTTTCACCAATTGCGGCATACAAATAGGGCGTAGCCAACCGGATGCCCGAAGCCAAAATGCCCAAGATGACGGTCGAAGAAAAGAGTTTGGTGATCATCCTTGCACCTCGGGTTGGGGTTCGTCAGCGGGGCTTTCTTGCACGGGCGCGTCCTCTCCTTCCCCACCGCCCGCGTCCGACTGGTCAGAAGAAAGACGGCGGCGCTGACGTTTGCGCCGCCAAATCTCACTGCTCACCACAAACACCACCACCAAGCCGTTCAAAGCAGTGATCAAAGCCGAAGGCACCTGCACCACCCGCTGCATTTTGTTCGCGCCCACCAACAACGCGCCAAACAAAATCGAAGCCGGAATGGTGCCAATGGGATGCAAATTACCGAACAAAGCGGCCACAATGCCGTTGAAGCCCGCGCCGCCGGTGAAGCCCGTGGAAGAGCCGTCGGTAATCATCCGGTAATTCACCCCATAAACCTGGATGACCCCAGCCAAACCGGCAAACGCGCCGCTCAGAAGCAATGCCAGCACCACATAGCGCTTGACGTTGATGCCAGCATAGCGAGACGCGTGGGGGTTCTTCCCCACTGCCCGAATGCGGTAGCCCCACACCGTGCGCCAGAGGAAAATGTAAACCAAAAATGCCAGAATCAGCGCAATCAGCGCGCCCAAATGCAGGCGCGTGGGCACCAAACGGGGCAGGCGGAAATCCATAGGCAAACGGGCGGTTTGAGGAATTTTGGAAGCCATCGCGGCCTGGGCAGGGTCAATCATCGGCCCACGGAGCAGGTAGTTCATCAACTGCACCGCGATGGCGTTCATCATCACTGTGCTGAGAATTTCATTTACGCCAAAATAGGCTTTCAACACCCCCGGAATACCGCCCCAAATTGCGCCGCCGATGAAGCCAGCCACCATCGCCAGGGTAATCACCAACCAACCCGGCCAGTCGGTCAGTGTCAGGCCCACCAGGGTGCCCAAAATCGCCCCCACGATCATCTGCCCTTCACCGCCGATGTTGATGACGTTGCCCTGGAAGGAAATACAAATGCCCAAGCCCACCAACAAAAGCGGCGTGGCCTTGACCAACGTCTCGGCAATGGCATTGGTGCTGCCAAAGGCACCAACCAACAGGGCTTTGTAGGCCACCACAGGGTTGACCTTGAGGAACAACAACATCACCGCTCCCACCAACAGGGCCAGCAACGTTGCCGCGAGGGGGAGCAAAGCATCTATCAACGTATCCAACCATGCACGCAAGGCTGTTCCTCCTTGGGGAATGAAGTCCTTGTCGGGCGGATTTTCTACGCTCAACCCCAGACTTGCACTAAATTCAGCCGCAGTGTCGCATCATCGAAATAATTTTCGCCCAACGCCAAAGGAATGTTCTCTCTGCTGTAAAAGGCCACTTTCAACAACAGCAACGGCTCACTCGCCGACCGCTCCAAAAGCGACGCCGCCTCTTCCGCGGGCTGGGTCGCATGGATCTCGGTAATGGCAAAAGCAATGTCGTGCTGGCAGTCGTGCCGCACAATGTCCCGAATGCGTCGGGTGCCGTCCACTTCCTCTATCGGCACCCGAAACAGGGATAAGGGAAACACATTGTGCGCCAAAATGACGGGCTTGCCATCCGCGCAAAACAAACGCGTCATGGAAAGCAAAGCCGCGCCTGGCTCAATGGCCAAGGCGCGGCTCTCGTCTTCGGTGGCTTCGCGCACTTCCTTAGAAATCACACGGATGGAAGGGGAATAGCCGTTGTTTTCTATCAGGCAGGCGAAATCCCAAATGTTTTGAAGGTGGGCTTTGGCCTGCTGGACACGCTCGTTGACGTAAGTGCCATCCCCCTGGCGGCGCAAAATAAGCCCTTGGGCCGCCAGTTTGGCCAACACCGTGCGCACAGTGGCACGGCTCACGCCAAACTCTGCGGCCAACTCGCTTTCAGAAGGCATACGACTGCCCGCAGCGTAAGTACCGCTGTACAAACGCTGACGCAATACCCGCTCAACTTGCTCTGCGAGGGAATTTGCTTGAATACGCACAGCCTAACCGCCAATCGGGGGAAAAGAGGGGGAAGTGGGCAATCGTCTGACGTCTGTACCTACTGTAGCACAAAATTTCTTAAAACGCAAGGCAGTTCGGGGGCAATTTGTTAAGAAAACCGCAAAATGCAAACCGCCAACGCAGGCACACGCAGGGTTGCAGAACCCCAACCCCATCCACCCCCGAAAAGGTTATAATGAGCACACCCCTCCTTCTGGAGCCATCATGAGTCGCAAACATCGCTTTTCCCCCATCACCACCCCTTTTTGGGATTTCATCTTCCTCATTGACTGGGGCGACGAAGATCTCAACGACACTGCCGCGCTGGGATTTTCCCTGCTCCCTCGCCAAATGGAAGCCCCCCTGCTGGAGCACGCCCGCTCTTTTGTTACCGTGCAGTTTACCGCCAGTGGTCCCAAAGCCGCGCGGCGGGTTGCTACCAACGAGCGTATGCGCATCGTTCCCCATCGGGAAGCCCTTTCGCCCGAAGCCCTTAAGCGCCGCACCCGAAACGCATGGGAACACGGCTTCATCCGCCTTCCTGCCACCCTTTGGGGCATGCGCAGCCACAGCGCGCGCAGCGGCGGCCTGGATCTGCGCCTTCACTTTGCCCAACACCGCCAAGCCCCGATCCTGCTCTGGCAGTTGGGCATCGTCAACGCGAGCCCCTACCCCCTCAAAGTGGATAGCATCACCCTCCTGCGGGTCGGCCCCCAGCGCAAAGTAAGCAAGCGCGGCCGAAGCGACTTCATCCCCACCCGCTTCCGCCTCTTCAAACTCCGCCGCCCCCCCACCACCCAAAGCGCCTACTACAACCTTACCGAACGCTTCGGCAGTCTGCGCCTCCACGCGCTGGACACCTTCCCCCTCACGGCCTGGCAGCCGCAAAGCCAAATGGTGCAGCAGGCCCTGCCATCCGAACTGGCCCACTTCCCCCTGGCGCACACCTATGCCATTGGCAACCGCGAACGCGGGCTGGGGCTCTTGTTGGGCGTGGGCGAGCCTACCTTCCCAGCCACGTTTGAAGCCCAACTCAACCCCGACCCCCTCGCGCCCGGCCTGACCTTGCGGCTCCTTCCCCAGGGCCTGCAAATTCCCGCAGGGGGCAAACTGACCCTGCCCGCGATCGTTTTGCAACGCCTCACTGCCCAAAACCCCAACGAAAGCGCGCTTCTCCCCTCCCCTCAAGGTAATGCCTCATGACCACCCATGCTTTGGAAAAGTTTTTCACCCCTAAAAGTGTTGCTGTGATTGGCGCGTCCACCGACCCCACCAAACTGGGCTATGGCGTGGCGCGCAACCTGCTGGAAGGCGGCTTCCCCGGCACGGTGTATCTGGTCAACCCCAAAGGCGGGGAACTCCTCGGGCATCGGCTGTACCCCTCGGTAGAAGCCCTGCCCGAAACGCCTGACCTGGCCGTGATTTTGATTCCCGCGCCCGCGGTGCCGCCCACCCTGGAAGCCTGCGGCCGCAAAGGCGTCCCCGCGGCCATCATTGCATCGGGCGGCTTTCGGGAAACCGGTGAGCAAGGCGCGGCCCTGGAAGCCGCGTGCGTGGAAATCGCCCAGCGCCACGGTATCCGCTTGATGGGGCCCAACTGCATCGGCCTGGTAGATACCCACCTACCCCTGGACACCACATTCCTGCCCCCGCCCGGCCCGCCCGTGGGCGACATCGCCTTCCTGACCCATTCGGGCGCGTTGGCCGCGGCGGTGATTGACTGGTCGCGCGGGCAAGGCTTTGGCTTTTCGCGGCTGGTGAGCCTGGGCAATCAGGCCGACGTCAACGAAACCGACATGCTCCCCATCGTAGCCGCAGATCCGCACACCCGAGCGATCACCATGTATCTGGAAAGCGTGGCTGCAGGCCGCGAGTTTGTCCATACGGCCCAACAAGTTGCCCAAGAAAAGCCCATCGTTGCGCTCAAAGTAGGGCGCACCGAGGCTGGCCAGCGAGCCGCGGCTTCCCACACCGGCGCATTGGCTGGGCAAGAACGCGCGTTTGAGGCCGCGTTCCGCCGAGCGGGTGTGCTACGCGCCGCGGGTGTGGAGCAGATGTTCCAGTGGGCACATACCCTGGCCACCCAACCCCTGCCCCGCGGGGATCGTGTGCTTATCCTCACCAACGCGGGCGG
>JAADCW010000092.1 GCA_013154225.1 Chloroflexota bacterium | reverse complement strand
ATGAACAGCACCGCAGGCCGTTTTCGACGACAATCCGCGGGCGTGAACAGCGTGCCGGTGACATATTCCTGCGCTTTTACGGGGATGGAGATTTTTTGTGTGTTCATGATGGTAGGAGTGTATCATGAAGAGGTAGTTGCTTGGCTGCTTGGGGGTCTGGGAGGCAGGGAATATATTTTCAAATCCTTCGTTATACAGTTTTTTTTCGCAAAAATTCTTTTGCAAAACCCCAAGCGAGTTTGCCCGCTCGATTGAATTTCGCAAACAAAAATTCGCGTAATTCGGCGCAAAAGGCGGGTATAATTGTGCCAACTGGCACAAACGGTGGTGCATTTCCATGACTTTGGAGCCTTTGACCTGGGAAGCAACCTTTGCCCTGGCAGAAGCCTTGCGTAGGGCGCATCCTGATGTTGATTTGCAAGCGGTCTCGTTAGGGCAGATACAGGCCTGGATTTTGGCCTTGCCGAATTTCGACGATGACCCTGCCCTGGTCAACGACGACATCCTCATGGACGTGTACCGCGAATGGCTGGAAATGACCCTGGAGGAACAGGGCTGAACGGTCCCATCCTATTCCGAGGAGAAGGTCTATGAGCACCAAACCAAAGGATGAGGGTTTGAACTCCCCCAAGTATGAGATCCCCGAGGATCTTCAGGGCACGGTGACCATCACGACCCTGGATCGCATCTACAACTGGGGGCGGCGGAATTCCCTCTGGCCGATGATGTTCGGGTTGGCGTGCTGCGCAATCGAAATGATTTGTACCGCGGCCGCCCGTTTCGACTTTGCCCGCTTCGGCATGGAGGTCATGCGCCCCAGCCCCCGCCAATCTGATGTGATGATTGTGGCCGGGACGGTGACCAAGAAGATGTTGCCGCAGATCGTGCGCCTTTACAACCAGATGGCCGACCCGAAATACGTGGTCGCGATGGGCGCGTGCGCATCGGGCGGCGGCCCCTTCAAAGAGGGCTACAACGTGGTCGCGGGTATTGACAAATACCTGCCTGTGGATGTTTACATCCCTGGGTGCCCGCCCACGCCTCAGGCCCTGATCTACGGCCTGATGAAACTGCAAGAAAAAATCGACAAGCAGACCATCAAAGAGGTCTATGGCCAGCCTTCGGAGATGATCCCCATCCCGGTTTTAGGGCCGGATATTATGGACCCGCGCGAATACGACAAGATTCGCGAATACACCCGCCAAAAGGCCGAGCAGGAAGCCGCGGCTGCTGCTGAAGCCGAAGCCGCCCAAGCCTGAAGGGAGTGGTTCCATGAGTGAGCAAACGGTGATGATTCAAAACGAAGAGGAAGTTTTGCTTTCCCGCTTCCCGGAAGTGGTGAAGAAAGACGAGCGCAAGGGCTATGAGGGCTACATTGTCGAAGCCAAAGCCCTCAAGGATTTTGCCACCACCTTGCGCGACGAACTGGGTTATGACTATCTTTCCTCGGTGACTGGTGTGGACTACCTTCCTGAAGGCAAGATGGAGGTGGTCTATCACGCCTACAAGACCACGGGCGGCCCTGCCCTGGTGTTCAAAGTGCAGGTGCCTCGGGAAAATCCGGTGGTGCCCTCGCTGGTGCCCATTTATCCGGGCGCTGACTTCCAGGAACGGGAAGCCTGGGACCTGCTGGGCATCAAATTTGAAGGGCATCCCAACCTCAAGCGCATCCTGATGTGGGAAGGCTTCCACGGCCATCCCCTGCGCAAGGACTGGCGCGAGCCCTTCTATGAAGCCGAGCACAAGCCCTACAAGAGCCGCTTCCCCAATGGGGAATTCTTCCGGGCTGAAGACCGCAATCCCTTTGGCAAGAACGTGGATTACCCCGCGGGCTTCGACCCCGAAACCTGGACGCCCGACAATTCCAACGCGTTGATTTACGAAGGGTTGGGGCGGGTCGAAAAGGCAGGCGACGATCTGCCCACCGAGCAGATCGTGGTCAACCTCGGCCCCCAGCACCCCTCCACCCACGGCGTGTTCCGCATGGTGGTGACCCTGGACGGCGAAACCATCGTGGACCTGGAACCGGTGATGGGCTATCTGCACCGCAATCATGAGAAAATCGGTGAGCGCAACACCTGGCTGATGAACATGCCCTTCACCGACCGCCTGGACTACCTTGCGCCCATGAGCAACAACTTCGGCTACGCCCTGGCGGTGGAAAAACTGCTGGGTGTCAAGCCGCCGGAACGGGCGGAATACATCCGGGTTATCATGGCGGAGCTCACCCGTATCCAAAACCACATCTTCGCCATCGGTATGTTCCTCAACGACATGGGCGCGTACTTCACGCCTTCCCTGTATGCGATTGAAGAGCGCGAACTCATCCTGGATATCTTCGAAGCGGTGGCCGGTTCCCGTATGATGGTCAACTACTTCCGCTTTGGTGGCGTGGCCCGCGACATCCCCGAAGATGTGATGGCGAAGATTCGCGACCTGGCCTTTGAGCGCCTGCCTCGGCGGATTGACGAACTCGACCGCTACCTGACCAACAGCGAAATCGTGCGCATCCGCGGTGAAGGCGTGGGTGTGCTCACCCCCGAGCAGGCCATTGCCTACTCTGCGGCCGGCCCCGTGCTGCGGGCTTCGGGTGTGCCCTACGATGTCCGCCGGGCCGACCCCTACAGCATCTACGACCGCTTTGACTTCGACGTCGCGGTGCGCTACCACGGCGATGTGTATGACCGCTACCTCATCCGCATGGACGAGGTGCGGCAGAGCATCCGCATCATCCAACAGGCGCTGGATCAGATTCCCGAAGGGCCGATTGTGGCGGGCAAACAGCAATATCAGCATCGGGTGCCCGCTGGCGAAGCCTACGGCCGAGTTGAAGGCCCGAAAGGGGAACTGGGCTTCTACGTGGTCTCGACGGGTAAGACCAACCCGTGGCGCTATCATGTCCGCGCACCATCGTTCATCAACCTGACCGCCCTCGCCGAGATGTGCAAAGGCCATAAAGTGGCCGACGCGGTGATCATCCTCGGTTCGATTGACATCGTGTTGGGTGAAACCGACCGCTAAACGGAGTGTGCCTCATGGATGGTTCCGGAATTCTCAAAGGTTTAGGCGTCACGCTGAAGCGCCTGATTGACACCTATGTTGACGATTTCAAGCGGGGCAAATCCCGCTATTACACCCAAGAGGGCATTGAATATCGTCGGAGCGCGGAGGTCAAGGGTATTTTCACGGTGCAGTACCCTGAAGAAAAACTGCCGGTGCCCGAAGAGTTTCGCTTTGTGCCCTTCTTGGTGTACGAAGAAACCCCCGAAGGCGAGCAGAAAATCCGCTGCACGTCGTGCGGTATCTGCACCAAGGTGTGCCCTGCGCAGTGCATTTGGATTGAGCGCACCACCGACCCCAAAACAGGGCGCCCGCGCCCCGAGCCGGCTGACTTCCATATTGACATTGACCTGTGCATGAACTGCGGCCTGTGCGCAGAATACTGCCCCTTCGATGCCATCAAGATGGATCACGTTTACGAATTGGCAACGTACGACCGCAGTAACAATGTTTTGGATCTCCAGCGCTTGCTCAAGCCGGTTTCGTACTACGCGGAAATCCGCCCGAACAACTATCAGCGCGAAGAGGAAGCCCGCCGCAAGGCCGAAGAGGCCAAGCGGAAGGCAGCCGAAGCCCGCGCCAAAGCCAAAGCCGCTCGCGAGGCGGCCAAAGCCAAAAAGCAAGAAGCGAAGAAGGAGTAGGAAGCGGGCTGTATCCGTCGGTTGGCGGCGGGGCGCACCGACGCCTCGCCGCCAACCACGCCCCGGACTGGCGCGGTCGGCCGGGGTTTTGCTTGTTTCCTGCTTCTTTTCCGCTTCCCTGGCTGCCAACCGGGAGGGACTTTGTACGACCATCTGGAACTGCTCTTCCCTTCCAATATCATTGCTTCGCTGCGCGACCTGCGGGGCGAGGCGTGGCAAGCCCTGGTGGATGAGGTGCGGCAAAAGCCCGCAACCTCGGTGGAGCACCTGGGCTTCGTTTTAATGATGACCCGTCTGGCGCGCTGTACCACGTGCACCATTGATAGCCATCGCGCAATTCGTGGGTGCGCGGCCTGCGCGCAAAAAGCCATTACCCGCTTCAAAGGCGACGACAAGGCCCTGCTCCAAACCTACAACCAGGCTTGCCAGGAGGTTGCCGCCTTTCTCCAGGCCCAAAAGGCCTGACATCTCCTGCCAGCGCAAAAAGTCGGGTATAATCGGCACGCTGGCACAACTTTTTGTCTGAATGAGGTGTACCATGAGCCAAGTGACCAAACAGGCCGTATTGGCGGCCCTGAGTAAGGTTGAAGATCCGGATTTGAAGCAAGATTTGGTGTCGCTGAACATGATTCGCGATTTGGAGATTGATGGCGGCACTGTGCGTTTTACCATTGTTTTGACCACCCCAGCCTGCCCGTTGAAGTCCAAAATTGAATCGGATGCCCGTGAGGCTGTGCAGGCTGTGCCTGGGGTTGAGAAAGTGGAAGTCAAGATGGACGCCGAGGTGCCCAACGATGGCCGGGTGCGTGGTTTGTTGAAGGTGCCTGTGCATCACGCGGTGGCCATTGCCTCGGGCAAAGGCGGCGTGGGCAAGAGCACGGTGGCTGTCAACGTGGCCGTTGCCCTGGCCCAAACCGGCGCCCGGGTGGGCTTGCTGGATGCCGATATTTACGGCCCCAACATCCCCACCATGATGGGCGTGAAGCACCTGCCTCCGGCCAAAGACGGCCGCATTCAGCCTGGTGAAGCCTACGGCGTCAAGATGATGTCCATCGGCTTCCTGGTCAAGCCTGGTCAGGCCCTGATTTGGCGTGGCCCGATGCTCCATTCGGCCATTCGCCAGTTCCTCACTGATGTGGATTGGGGCGAACTGGACTACATGATTGTGGACCTGCCCCCCGGCACAGGCGACGCGCCCCTCAGCCTGGCGCAAAGCCTTTCCCTTTCGGGCGGCGTGATCGTGACCCTGCCTCAGCAGGTTTCGTTGGATGATGCCAGCCGCGGCTTGCAGATGTTCCAGCAGTTGCAGGTGCCCATCTTGGGCGTGGTTGAAAACATGAGCTACCTGGAACTGCCCGATGGCACCCGGGTTGATGTGTTTGGCAGTGGCGGCGGCCAGCGTCTGGCTGAGGCTTACAAAGTGCCGTTCCTGGGCGCCATCCCGATGGATCCCGCCGTGCGGGAAGGCGGCGATCGCGGCGTGCCCATTGTGGTCTCTAACCCCGATTCGCCCGTGGCGCAGGCTTTCAAGAACCTGGCGCAGGAAATCGCGGCCAAACTCAGCGTCAACGCGTTGAAGGGTTCTCAGCCCAAACCGGTTGACATCAAGCTGGTAGGATAGGCCTATCCATGACCACGCCTTGGATTGTGGGCATCCGCTTTCGCCCGGTGGGCAAAATTTATCATTACGATGCCTCCTGCTGTCCTGATTTGCAGGTGGGCGATTTTGTGCTGGTGCCCAGCCGTCGCGGCACGCAGTTGGGCGAGGTGGTGCAGGTTTTCTCCGAGCCGCCTGAGCCGCCAGAAGAAGGTTGGCGCGCGGTTTTGCGCAAAGCCACGGGCCGCGACCTGACTTTGCGCCGTTTGATACGCCAGCGTGAACTCCAGGCGCTGTTGACCGCACGCCAAAAGGCCCGCGAGTTGGGCTACCAGGATCTAAAACTGGTGGAAGCGGAAATTTCCTTCGATGGCCGTTACCTTACCTTCCTTTACGGCGTCGAAGGCAACAACAAAGTGGAACTGCACCGCCTGCACTCGGCCCTGGCGCGCAAATTTCCCCGCCGTCAGGTGGAATTTCGGCGCCTGGGGCCGCGCGACGTGGCAAAACTGCTCCCTGGCATGGGCGCGTGCGGCCGCGAGGTACGCTGTTGTGCGGAGTTCCTGACCGACTTCAGCCCAGTTTCCATCAAAATGGCCAAGGTGCAGGGTGTTTCCCTCACGCCCTCGGAAATTACCGGCATGTGCGGCCGCCTGCGCTGTTGTTTGGTTTACGAATACGAGCAGTATGCCGAGGCCGCCAAGCATTTGCCCAAACGCAAAAAGCGGGTGCAAACCCCGCTGGGCAACGGAAAGGTGGTGGACGTCTATCCCCTCAAGGGCACTGTTTTGGTTGCCCTGGAAGACGGGGCTGTTCACGAATTCAGCGGCGAAGAAGTGACGCTTCGGCAAGCCACCACCCCGCAACAGCAGCAAACTTCCTGACACCTTCATCGCCCGCTCCGGCGGGCGATGTGCTTACCTGCCAAATCTGCACAATACCCTTGTGACACCACTCTTTTTCGGAGGTCAGCATGACGGCGATTGATTTTCGCAAAGAAGCCCAAGATTTGATGGAATACACCCGCTCGCTGCGCCGAGACTTTCACCGGCATCCCGAGTTGGGCTTTCAGGAACACCGCACGGCAGGGATTGTGGCCCGCGAGTTGCGGGAATTGGGCCTGGACGTGCAAGAAGGCGTGGGTAAAACCGGCGTTGTGGCCTTGTTGAAGGGCGCGCATCCTGGCCCCACGGTGCTCGTCCGTGCAGATATGGACGCGCTGCCCATCCAGGAAGAAAATCAGACCGATTACGCTTCGGAAAACCCCGGTGTGATGCACGCCTGCGGGCACGATGCACACACTGCCATGCTGTTGACCGTAGCGCGGATTTTGAGCGCTCATCGTGATGCCCTGCACGGCACAGTGAAATTCGTGTTCCAGCCCGCGGAAGAAGGCATGGGCGGGGCCGAAAGCATGGTAAAAGATGGCGTGTTGGAAGGCGTGGATTATGTCCTGGCCATGCACGTTTGGAACGATCGGCCTGTGGGTTGGCTGGGTATTGTGCCTGGCCCTGCCATGGCCGCGGCAGAACGCTTCCAGATTCGTGTGATTGGCAAAGGTGGCCACGCCGCCCATCCTGAACTGACCGAGGATCCTGTGGTGGCCGCGGCGCACATCGTCACCGCCCTGCAGACCGTGGTCTCTCGGCACGTGGATCCCCTTGAGGCCGCGGTGGTCAGCGTGACCATGCTGCAAGCCGGCACCGCGTTCAACATCGTGCCCCCTGAAGCCCGCCTGGAAGGGACGATTCGCACCTTTGAGCCCGACGTCACCCGTGAGGTGCGGATGCGCTTCCAACGCACAGTGCACGGTGTGGCCCAAGGGCTGGGATGCCGCGCGGAGATTGTTTTGGATGATTTGACCCCCGCGGTGATCAACGATCCCGAGGTGACCAAAATCGTACAGGAAACCGCGGCCGAACTGTTCCCCGAAGCCGAAATTGACACCACCCACCGCACCATGGGCTCGGAAGATATGGCCTTCATGATGTACAACATCCCAGGATGCTACTTCTTTGTGGGGTCGGCCAATCCGGCCAAAGGGCTGGATGCGCCTCATCATCATCCGCGGTTTGACATTGACGAAGACGCCCTGCCCATAGGGGTGGCGCTCATGGCCGCTTCCATTGTGGCTGTGGGCGAGCGGTTTGCCGCATCCTGACCTGGGAGGGGCTTGCTGTGTCTCGCCTGAGCCGTTGGTTGCATTCCCGTCGCATACGCCTGACCGTTTGGGTGCTGTTGGTGCTCGCGGTGTCGGTGTTGGGCTATATGCGGCTGGAAGGCTATACCCTGACCGAAGCGGTTTATATGGCGGTGATTACCCTCTCGACGGTGGGGTACGGCGAGGTGCGGCCGCTTTCGCCTGTGGGGCGCTGGTTTACCATTGGCGTGATCGTGGTCGGCGTGGGCACAGGCGCCTATGTGTTTGGGGCTTTGGTGGACTATATCGTGAGCGGCCAATTGCAGGCCCGATTTCAGGAGCGTCAACGGATGAGAGCATTGGCAGCAATGAAAGACCATGTCGTGGTATGCGGTTTTGGCCGGGTAGGCCAGCAGGTTGTGGCTGAACTCCAGGCCATGGGCGAACCTGTGGTGGTGATTGACCGCAACCCTGAGGTGCTGGAGCGCTGTGAGCGGAAAGGGGTGCTTTCTGTGGAAGGCGATGCCACCGATGATGAAGTGCTCCTGCAAGCAGGCATTGAGCGCGCCAAGGGATTGGTGACCGTGCTGGAATCGGATGCAGACAACTTGTTTGTGGTGGTGAGTGCGCGCACCCTCAACCCGCGCTTGCAAGTGGTCACCCGCGCGACCACGGAGGCCGCGGCGCGTAAACTGCGCCGTGCAGGCGCGGATCGGGTGGTGGAAGAGTATGCCATGGCAGGGCACCGCATTGTCAGCCACTTGCTGCGCCCCCATGTGATTGATTTTTTGGACGCGGCCCTGCGCACTGAGGAATTGGAACTTTGGTTAGAGGAAATTCGTGTAGCCGAAGGTTCGCCTTTGGTGGGCAAAACCCTGGCCGAGGCCAACATTCGCTCGCTCACAGGCGCGAATGTTTTGGCTGTGGCGCGACATCAAGATGAGCGCATTGTGGATTGGTCGCCCCAACTGCGTTTGCAGGCTGGCGATATTCTGATTGCCTTAGGGCGCCGTGAACAGCTGGAGGCCCTGGTCGCGCTGGCTTCGGGGCGTGGTGGGGAGGCCTGAAGTGCGTTTACGGCTGCTTAGGGGCTGGTTGCTTGGCATGGTGGTGCTGTTGACCGCGGCTTGTGGTCGCAGCACGCCAATGCCTTCAGTTACGCCCTCGGAAATTACCCCCAGCCCTTCGTATAGCCCTACGCCTGCTGAGCCGACGCCCACGCCCATTGCGCGTATTCCCACGCCGGCGCACACCGTGACCGCGTCCGCACCTTTGCCAACCCCTGCCGAGCGTCCCTTGGCCGTGGTCTTTCCCACGCCTGGACCTACGCCCGAAACGCCGTGGCGTCCGCCCATGTATCCGGTGCCGTGGGCGCCCACACCCCACGATCATTTCTTCCTCTCGCGTCCCATTCCCGCGTTTTATGGCGCGCTGCCCGTGATTGATTACCGCTACGGTGGGGTGTTTTTTGCCAACGAAGTGCACACTGGCATTGACATCCCGGGCGAGCCAGGCACGCCCGTGCTTGCCGCGGGTGACGGTCAGGTCATTTGGGCGGGCTATGGCCTCAATTCTGGCCGCCCTGGGGAACCTGGCCCGTATGGCTTGGCAGTGATGATTCGGCACAACTTTGGCTGGCAGGGGCAGACCCTTTACACGGTGTACGCGCATCTCAGCGAAGTGGCAGTTAAGCCTGGCCAATGGGTGCAGGCTGGCGCGCCGGTGGGGCGCATGGGCAACACTGGCCATACCACTGGCCCACATTTGCATTTTGAGGTGCGTCTGGGCGCGCTCAACGACAAGGGCAACGTGGTTTTTGAAACATACAACCCCGAACTGTGGCTGGTGCCGCCTGTGGGGTGGGGGCTTATCGTGGGGCAGGTGTTGGACACTTGGGGACAGCCGTTATCTCACAACATTGTGTATTTGGTCTCGCTGGAGGATGAGGATTTCCATTGGCGCACATACACCTATGCGCGCAGTCGCCTGATCCACTCAGACCCCTACTATCACGAGAACTACGTGTTTGGCGATTTGCCCGCGGGGCGGTATCACGTCACCGTGGACTATTACGGTTCGTTCTATACCCAAGAGTTGGAAGTCAAACCCGGGCAGGTCACGTTTTTCCGTTTCAAAGGGCGGTCGGGCTTTGAGGCCAACGCCCAGCCTTGAGGACACGATGTATTCCCTTGTGCGGCCGTTGCTTTTTCGTTTAGAGCCGGAACGCGCCCACGCGCTGGCCCTGGCGGGCTTGCGCGCGGTGGGCAAGCTTCCGCCATTGTGCTCGCTGGTGTGCAAATTGTGGGGTGCGGGCGAGCATCCAGTGCACCTGTGGGGCCTGAGATTTCGTAATCCCGTGGGATTGGCCGCGGGCTATGACAAAGATGCGCTGGCCTGGCGGGGGCTGGCCTGCCTGGGCTTTGGGCATATCGAGGTTGGCACGGTGACGCCCTTGCCCCAGCCAGGGAACCCGCGTCCGCGGTTGTTCCGCCTGCCAGCCCAGCAAGCTCTGATCAATCGGATGGGTTTCCCAGGTCGGGGTGCGGATTTTGTGGCCCAGCAGTTGGCCGGGTCGCGCCCTTCTGGCGTGGTGTTGGGCGTCAACATTGGCAAAAACAAGGCCACACCCAACGCACGCGCGGCAGACGATTACCGCCTGTTGGTGCGCCGTTTTGCGCCTTTGGCCGATTACCTTGCTGTCAACGTCAGTTCGCCCAACACCGAAGGCCTGCGTCGTTTGCAGGCCCGTCGCACTTTGGAAGATTTGCTCCGTGCGGTGTTGGCCGAGCGCGACGCGGTGCGGCAGGTGCCCCTTTTGGTCAAACTTTCGCCCGACCTCTCGCCGCAACAGTTGGATGATGCGCTGGACGCCCTGCTTGCCGCAGGCGTGGACGGCGTGATTGCCACCAATACCACTGTCTCCCGCGAAGGCGTGCCTGAGCACTGGCAAAAGGAAGCGGGCGGCCTCAGTGGTGCGCCTCTGGCCGCACGGAGCACGGCTTTCATCCGTGCCATCCACACCCGGGCGCCCAGCCTGCCCATTATTGGCGTGGGCGGCATCCTCACCCCCGAAGATGCGTTGGCAAAACTGGAAGCCGGTGCATCGCTGGTGCAGGTGTTTACTGGCCTGGTTTACGCGGGCCCCACTTTACCCCGCCGCATCGTCGCCGCCTTGCCCTAACTCCTAATTCCCTAATTCCTAATTCCTAATTTCTTCATTCCCCTCATGCCCCACCTCACCCTGCGCTTTCACGCCGAGTTGGAAGACTTCCTGCCCGCGAGCCGCCGTGGGAAGCCGCTCAGCATCGTGTTCCGGGGGCCACAGACCTTGAAGCATCTGGTGGCAGCGGCAGGGGTTCCGCCGGTGGAAGTGGGCCTGGTGCGGCTTGGGGATGCGCGCTTTCCATGGGATCAGGTACCGCCCGATGGGGCGCACTTGGATGCGTTCCCCAAAAAGCCGCGTGAGCGTTGGCCTCAAGCG
The DNA here is from genome assembly GCA_013154225.1 of Chloroflexota bacterium. Classification (GTDB taxonomy): domain Bacteria; phylum Chloroflexota; class Anaerolineae; order Anaerolineales; family DRMV01; genus DRMV01. The sequence goes on along the minus strand of JAADCW010000092.1, from coordinate 1,462 downwards.
CAGCCGCGGCCCCGCTTTGCCCTCGATGGCCATTTGGGGCGGCTGGCTTCGTATTTGCGGTTGCTGGGTTTCGATACCTGGTATCGCAACCAGGTGGAGGATGCAGATTTGGCCGCGCTGGCAGCTGCGGAGGAACGGGTGGTGCTCACCCGGGATCAGGATTTACTGAAGCGTCGGATCGTGCAATACGGGTATTGGGTGCGTTCCCTGGAACCTCAGGAGCAGGTCGCGGAGGTGTTGGCACGCTTTGACATTGCCGCGCTGGCGCAGCCGTTTACGCGCTGCCCCCGCTGCAACGGACTGCTTCGGCCAGCGCCCAAGGCTGAGGTGTGGGCGCAGTTGGAGCCTTTGACGCGGCGTTATTACCATACTTTTTATCGCTGTGAAGCCTGCGGCCAGGTGTATTGGCGTGGGAGCCATTTTGATAAAATCTTGGCGCTGTTGGCCACCTGGTTGCCGGAAGAAGTGTTATCTCATCAAACGGGAGCCTCAAATGCGTGAACAACTGGATGCTTTGCTCGCGTTTCATCGTGCAATGCACGTGTATTATGCGGAACAACCTACGGCCGCGCTCCCTGAGGATGTGGCCGCGGTGCGCCTGGCCTTGCTCGAAGAGGAACTGGAGGAATACCGCGAAGCCCTTGCCGCGGGCGATTTGGTGGAAATAGCCGATGCGCTTACGGATTTGCTGTACGTGTTGCTGGGCACGTTCATCAGCCACGGCCTGCAAGATGTGGCTGAGGACCTGTTTGCTGAAGTCCATCGAAGCAACATGACCAAACTCGGCCCAGATGGCAAGGTCATTTATCGGGAAGATGGCAAAGTGCTCAAGCCGCCGACGTTTGAGCCGCCCGACTTGCGGCGGGTATTGGTCGAGCATGGGGTGGATTTGGAGGCCGACGAGTGATTGCCTTCCCGCCGTTGGTGGAAGCCCGCCTGTTGCGCCGTGACAATCGTTTTCGTGCCACGGCCTTGCTCGATGGGCAGGAAGTGGCCGTGCATGTGCCCAATTCCGGGCGAATGCACGAGGTTTTTGGTGTATCTGGCCGCCGCGCGTGGCTGGCGCGGGCGCGTAACCCGCGGCGTAAAACACCGTATGATTTGGTTTTGGTCGAAGGCGAGGGGGGCGTGCTGATTTCTGTGGATTCCCGCTTACCCAATCGGCTGTTTGCCGATGCGCTGGCCGAGGGCCGTTTCGATCGCTGGTTAGGGGCTTCGGCCGCAGCCTGGCAGGTCCAGCCTGAGCCGCGCTTTGGCGATGGCCGGTTGGATTTTCTGCTGACCTCCGCCCAGGGCCCCCGCTGGTGGATTGAGACCAAGTCCATCACCCTGGTGGAAGATGGGGTGGCGCTGTTTCCTGATGCGCCCACTACCCGCGGCCGCCGCCATTTGGCTGATTTGTGCCGTTTGGTGCAGGCTGGTGAACGTGCAGGGGTGGTGTTTGTGGCCCAACGGGAGGACG
>JAADCW010000101.1 GCA_013154225.1 Chloroflexota bacterium | reverse complement strand
CACGGTGGTAATCCTCGGAGCGCATGAAGCCCGTCAGGGGGCTGTAAGCGCCAACGGCAATCATTTCCAAATCGGCCAGGTTCATGCGCGAGAGGGAGATTTTGGGCAGGTGCTCGGCCTGGGCGCGAGCGGCTTCCTGCAAACTGCCGCGCAGGCGGCGGTCAATGAGCGTGCCGCCGTGGGGAGGAATGAGCAGGGTGGTCGTGCCTTGCATAGTTTCACCTCAGAAAGGGAATCGCGCCAAAAATGGGCGCGTCAAGGGCGCGGCACGAAAGCGCGCCGCGCCGAATGGGCTTTGTTGCAACAGGTCTAACTATACCACACCCATCAACAAACGTACACCCGCTAAGAGCACCAGCGCACTGAGCAAAAGGCGGATGGCTTTGGTGGGCGCTTTTGTTACCAGCCGAGCCCCCAAAATCGAGCCCGGAATGGCGCCAATGAGAATCTGGGTGAGCAAACTCCAGTTGACAAAGCCGTGGTAGGCATATGTCAGGGCTGGGAAAAAGGCCAGCACCGCGCCGACCAAGACGTTGAGGCCAACCAAATGTTCGGGCGGCACCACGAAGAAGAGGAGCAGAACCGCGACCAGCAGGGTGCCACTCCCTACCGACGTCAACCCAATCAGGGTGCCCATGAACGCGCCCAGGAGAATGTCTTGCCACCAGGCAGGCCAGCGTTCCCGATGCTCGCCCCCGCGGGCTTTGATCCACCCCAGGGCGCGCGCGGCCACCAGCAGGGAGACCACCACCAGCATGCCCCCCAGCAGCCGCGGCAAGAGTTGCTCGACCCAATCGTTTTTGTGGACCTGGGAAACCACGAACCACGACGCGGCCAGCGAGGCCGGTACACTGCCCAGGGAGATGAAAAAGGCCGGTTTCAGCCAGACGGTTTTTTGGCGCCGATGTTGAATGGCGCTGACCGATTTGGTGATGAACGCAAAAGCCAAATCGGTGCCAATGGCTGTGACCGTGTTGAGGCGCATGACCAAAATGAGGAAGGGCGTCATCAGCGCCCCACCGCCAATGCCTGTGAGCCCCAACAAAAAGCCGATCAAAAAACCTGCACCAATGATTTCTAATTCCAGTTCAAGCCCCATGATGTGCCTCTTATGCTGAATTGTAGATCTCGCGTAAGGCTTGGGCGTGTTGCGCGGGATCATGGTGCTGTTGCACGTAAGTGTAAGCGGCCTGCCCCTTTTGGAGAACAATCTCGGGATTGGCGAGGATTTCTTCCAAGGCCTGGCGGATGCCTTGGGCAATGGCCGCGCTAACGGCTTGCCGTCCTTCTGGTGTGTGGAAAGTGGCTTCACCCAGCGACGTGCGGGGCACTTCGATGACCCACCCGCGTTCGGCCGCGTTGATTTCGGCCAGGGCGTTGATGTTGGTTGTGATTACCGGACAGCCCGCGGCTTGAAATTCCAACACCGAATAGCCGTAAGAATCAGCATACGTGGGCAGCATACCCACATGGGCTTGCTGCATTCGGGCTAAAACGTCCTCATAAGGCAAGCGCGGGAAGTGCTGAATCCAATCTTGATTTTCGTGAATCAAGCGTTGGGCTTCAGCAATTTCTGCTTCCCCGGCTTGGGTGGCGTAATCGTGCCCTTGCAGGGCGCTCACAATGGTGAGGGTGAAGGGCCAAGGGCTTTCCTTGCGCATGTCCACAAAGGTGCGGAGCATTTCCAGCCCGCCTTTGCGGAAGAAGTCGTGCCCCACGAACATGAAGCGCAGGGGCTTGAGGGGCAGGGCGGTTTTGGCCGTAAAGTCTTCGACCAACAGCGGCTGGGGGGGATGCAGCACGCGGGTTTTGGCCGCGATGGTTTGCGCCAGATCAGGGGCGTTGCTCCATGCTAAAACCAGGTGCTGGGCGCGGCGCGCCCGTTCGGAAAGGGCAACGAGCCCCAGGCAGTGGTCGCTGGCCGCGGCCTGGATGGCTTTTTCAAAACGCCAGCGCTGGAAGCGGTTGAAGTCCGGTTCCCCGCTGTGGAGTGCGGCCATCACTTCCAAAAAGCGCGGCACCGCGGTTTCAAACGTGCTCACCCACGGCGTGTGGCCGTAACTGATGCCGTTGAAAAGGTGAATGACATCCACCCCACTGCGGTCGAAATCCCAAAACTGATTGTTGAGGTTGAAATGTGACCACAACGGGCGGCCAATGGTGCGCCGCGCCACGCGGTTGATGCGCAAGGTGGTGTTGACTGCCCAACTGAACACGTCGTTCACCGGGACGTATTGTGCCTCGGGCAAGCGGTGAAGGACGTTGCGGGTGTAAGAGTAGTGATGCCAGCGGCGTCGAAGTACACCAATACGAAGGGTTTTCATAAACTTAACCTAACCAAAAGGGGGCGTGCCGGATGGTGTTGCAGGGCAGAGCCCAGGTCGGCGTGCACGCCAACGGGAATAAGATATTCTGGGCAAGGTTAAGGGCAGGCGAATGGTAAAGAGCAACGAAAATGCCGAGGCAAGGCGAAGTTGGGCGTTTTGGCCTGCGCCAACAAGCGCGGCCAGGAAGGCGTTAGGTGGTGGCCAAGGCATCCAGCGCCAGGGCCAGGGCCCGAACGCCGTCTTCCAGGGTGCAGCGCGGGAAGGCTTCCCCCCGCACCACGGCTAAGAAATGACGCATTTCGTCCAGGAACATGGTGTTGCGTTCCCACGAAGGAGGCAACGAGGCCGATGCCAACACGGTTTTGTCGGCCGCGAGGGCAAGGGCTTCCCCGCTGGCGTATTCCCAGCGGATGGTGCCTTGGGTGCCCTCGATTTCCAACCAATGTTGCGGTGGGCGTTGGAAGTAGTCAAGGTGGACGCTGGCTTCAGCACCAGAAGCAAACCACAGGCCGATTTCGGCAAAATCTTCCACGCCCTGCAGTTCCAGGGGGCTGAGATTGCCGGTATGCGCCCAGACCACTTCGGCTTCGCCCAAGAGGTAGCGGAGGTAATCCAGAGGGTGGCACAAGGTGCGCACCACCCCGCCACCCAGATCTGCGCGGGCCGCGTAACTCTGGCGGTAGTCTTCCCAAGGGTGCCAATCGGGCAGATATTCGCCCCAGTGCGCGCGGGCAAAGAGGGGCTTGCCAATGCGCGCTTCTGCCAGCCAGCCGCGCACCGCGTTGAGGGTCGGATGAAAGCGGAATTGGAAGCCCACCAGCACACGCACATGGTTGGCTTCCACCGCACGCTGAAGGGCGTCCACCCCGCGCAGGTCGTGGGCGATGGGTTTTTCAATGAGCAGATGGCATCCGGCCTGGGCCGCGGGTATAGCCACGTCCAGGTGATGCGCGGTGGGGTTTGCTACGATGACCGCGTCGGGGCGGTAGTGCGTCAGCGCCCGCTGAAGGTCGGTTTCTGTGGGGAACGCGGCCAGTTCGTCGTCGGGCAGCGTGCTGCGATGGGTGCGGTAGAGCACAATGTCGTGCTCGCCCAGCGCGATGAGGTTGCGCAGATGGCGGCGTCCGATGGAGCCTAAGCCGGCAATGAGAAAGCGCATGGTTTTCTCCTGACCGAGTTCATTCCACGCCGTGGAGGACGCGGAAGAGATAGCGATAAAGGGGCCAGAGCACCCGCCCACTGCCGGGAATGCGAAGCAGCCAGTGCTTTTTCTTCCGCAGGCGCACCGGTTGGGCTTCTATGGTGAGCCCCAGGCCGCGGATTTCTTCCACCAGTTCGGGGGTGAGGGCGTTGCCCAGATGGCGAGCGTAGCGCTCGACGGTGGAAAGCCGCAGGTAGCCCAACGCGTCAATGCGTTCTTCCAGCGCGATCATCTGCCCCATCAGGCGGCCGCTCCACGTGGTGGGCAGGGCCTGCAGGATGACCTCTTTCGGGCTGAGAAACTGGAAGTGGTTGGCCGAGCCAATGGCTTCCACGCCCTGATAGCGGAGCACCCAATCTTTGTGCTCGCGGGTGGCTTCCAGGTGGGCTTGTGGATCCCGGCCGGTGCTGATGGCCCAGTCGGCTTCCCACGCGTCGGGAATGCGGCGCTCTTGGCGGATTTCCATCCCAGGCGGTGGTGAGGCCAGCAGGGCGTCGAGGGTTTTGTGGGGGCGGTTGGCTGCATCGCGTACAGGCACCGCGCTCACCATGCCCACTTTGGGGAACGTGTCTAAAATGCGCAAACTGGCTTCCAGCCAGCCGGGGTAGAAGAGCACGTCGTCGTCTGCATAGGCAATCACTTCCCCGGGCGCGGCCGGAAAGGCGATTTGGAACGCGCCAATTTTGCCCACGTTGCGCTGGGAAAGCAAGAGGTAGTCAATTTCGCCCGCGGCTTGCGCACTGCGCAGGTAATCTACCACCTCAGCACAACTGCCGTTGTCGAAAATCAGCAGGTCGTAAGGCGCGCGGGTGTGGGCCCGCAGGCTCTGGAGCACGATTTTGAGGATGTCTAACCGCTGGGCAAAATAGCCTTCCAGGTGCGGGATGTAGGTGATGATTACCACCGTCACCCGGGCGGGGCGGTAGGTGGTGATTTCTTGGCGGGTAGGGCTGATACCAACGCGAGGCATGGCAGTTCCTGTTACATCAGCGCGCGCAACGTGCGGCGCACGCGGCGCAAGAGCAATCGGCGCCAGCCGTTGGGGTTGGGGTCTGAGGCCAGGATGGCGCGCTCCAGTCTGCGCAGGACTGTGGGAAGGGGGCGCCAGACGCGGCGCAGGCGGCCATCGCGGAGGGCGTAGTTGGCTTCCCAGATGCTGAACATCCGGGTGGGGCCGCCCGCCATGCGGATGTTTTCCTGCGATTCTTCCAGTTTGTAGTGGGGCTGCCCGCCGGGCAGATGCGCGTAGTCGTGGTTTTGGTGGATGACCGTGGTTGCATCGGTGGCGTCAATGACCTTCCAGCCTTGTTCGCGGCTGTGGTAAATCATCCAGTTGTCCCAACCTGAGCGGCCAACGGCAAAGGGTGGCATATCGGCAAAGGCGGCATGGGGAAAAACAAAGTAATCAATGCCAAAGGGGGAATGCAGACGCCCCTGGGTGCGTGCCAGGGTGCGCAGGCGCTCTTCCCAGCCGGGGGAAAGGTCCAGGGGGGTGGTGATGTCCAGGTCCCAGCGGCGGCCAACCATGAGGAAGCGGTCGGGCGTGGTTGCGATCACGGCTTTGACTGCGGCGAGGAAATCCGAAAGGAAGATGATGTCGCCGTTGACGTAGCACATATAGGGCGTGGAGGCCGCTTTGCGTGCCTGGGCGAAAATGTCCGATACCAGCGGGGTGCCCTGGGCGTTGCGCGCCACTTCGGGAATGTGCCGCACGCCCATTTCAGCCGCAACTTCGGCCAGGCCGGGTTCGTCGCCAATGAGCAGGACTTCAACTTCGTCGCCCAAGGCCAGCCAGGAGCGGATGGCGTTGCGTTGGATGAGCGCGATGTGTTCCCGGTCAAAGGGCTTGGGCGCGGAGAAAATGGTGAGCAGGGGTTTTTGACTCATGGGGCAGGGCATACCTCGGTGGGATGGGGAAAGTAGAGACTTCCCAGGCCACCATCATAGCACAAAAATGCGCCGCTGTGGCGAAGAGATTGGACCAATGTAGTCTGCCCTTCGCGCTGGATCCAAACGAGCAGGAGCGCGCCCTGACTTTCTTGCCAAAGGGCATATTTGGGCGCGGTGGGCAGGCGGTCTTCCGCGGCCGCGGCACGCCAGCGGTTGTAGTCTATGGGTTGAACCTCGCGTCCCGTCCAAAGGAGCACGCCTTCCCACGCGTTGCTGAAGAGGGGCACGCTGGGCGGCAGTTGCGCGGCAACATGGAGCGCACCTTGTTTAGCCAATTGATGCCAGGAGGCTTGGGTGTAGCCTTTGCCTGTGGTGTGCAGTTGGAGGAGCCACGCGCGGGTGGGGTTGTGGGGCGCGAAGCGTGTAAGCACAAGGAGCAACCCCATCAGCGCGAGCCAAACCAACGCGCGGCGTTCCCTGCGCAGGCGCTGTGCGGCCAGCCACAGTGCGCTAAACGCGGCCACCAACCACATGGTCATGGCCGGGGTGTACATGCGGTAATCCAACGCAGGCGCGGGCGCGATGAAGACATACATAAAGGCCAAAAAGAGGAACCAGGCCCAGCCATTGAGCACGGCCACAACCAAGAGGAAGAAGGCCGGTTCGGATGGCCGAAGGCGTTTTTGCCAGAGGCGCCACAGCCCCCACGTGGTGGCCAGCAGGCCCAGCCAGAAGATGGCCGTCCACCCTGGCGGCGGAGCAACAGATGAGGGCGTCACGGCCTGGTAGAAGACATCCGCGGTTTGGCGCAGAAAGTCCACCCCCGCGGGGAGCCACTGCGTGGGTGAGGTAAACTGGCCGGGTGAGCCGCGCCCCATCAGTTTGGCCCAGGCCATCCAGAGCACAAAGGGGGTGAGGAAGATGCCCACAGCCGTCATGGCCTGGTGCAGGCGTTGGCTTAGGGTGGGTTTGGAAGGCCACAACAAGGGCGCCAGTGCGAGCATAATGGCCGCATGCAGTCCCGCGTAGCGGATAAGCACCCCCAACCCTGCCAAGAGCGCGGCGCTCCAGAGCAGGCGCGGCTGGCGGTTCAGGGCATAGCGCCACAGCAAATACAGCCAGCCCACCATCAGCGCAATGAAGGGGGCTTCGCTCATCACGCCGGTAAAAGCGCGGGCCGTAAAAGGTGCGACAGCCAGCGCCAATGTGGTGGCGAGGCTGAAGGTCAGGTCGTGGGTGGCTTCAAAGAGCCACCAGCCTATGATGGTCAAGGCAAGCCAAAGAGCGAGGACGTTGAGCCCGCGCGCCGCGGCCAGCCAGTCGCCCCCGGCGAGGCGCAAACCCAAGGCCAGCAAAGTCGGGTAACCTGGGGGGTGATGCACCAGGAGCACCAATTCCCCCTCGGTGGTATGGACCCGCGGCCCCATCCCAGAAGCCAGGCTTCGGGCTGCGTCCACGTAGGCTGCAGAATCGGTCAGCGCCCAAGGCCCCCACGGCGTCATGGCATAAGCGTAAGCCGCCGCGGCCAGGGCAGCGGCAAAGGCAAAACCGAACCACACCGCAAGGCGAGGTACACGGGAAAAGAGCATGACACGCTCGCTGTTTGGGAAAGGGGCTTCCCAAGAGGTTGTGGGGCAAGGCGCAAAGTTTCGTTATGCTGAAAGGACTTCAGCAATGTGACGCATTTGCGTGGACACACCCGCGCGATTCAGCCCCCCTTGGATGTGAAGCAAACAACTGGGGTCTGCGGTAATGCAAAAATCGGCTTGGGTGGCCGCGATGTTGGCAACTTTCCGTTCCAGCATGGCCTGGGCAATGTCGGGATGCTCGGCAGAAAACACGCCGCCGAAGCCGCAGCATTCATCAGCGTGGGGCAATTCCACAAATTCCGCGCCATGCAGCGCGGCCAGCAGGGCGCGTGGTTGGCGGTCAACGCCCAAACTGCGCAGCAAATGGCACGAGGGGTGATAGGTAATGCGGTAAGGAAAGTGGACGCCCAGGTCGGTTACACCCAGGACGTCCACCAGATATTCGGTCAACTCGTATGTGCGCGCGGCCAACTGCTGGGCGCGCGGCAACCAATGCGGGTCATCGGCAAACAGATCGGCATAATGATGCCGAATCATGGCTGTGCAGGACCCCGCAGGGAGCACCACTGGGCCGTCGTAGGCTTCCAGCACCTGGATGGTGTGCTGGGCCATGCGCCGCGCGTCGTCCCAATCGCCCGCGTTGAAGGCCGGCTGACCACAGCAGGTCAGCCCCTCGGGGCGGCGCACCTCAGCCCCCGCCCGCTGGAGCACCTTTTCGGTGGCGTCAACGATGTTTTTCCGAAAGGTGTCGGCCAGGCACGTGGCGAAAAGGTTGACGGTGGGAGACATAGGCATGGGCTCAATCCGCGAGTTTGGCCGCCCGCAGGGTGTTTTTCAGCAGCATGGCAATGGTCATCGGCCCCACACCGCCAGGCACGGGGGTGATGGCCGATGCCACGTCTTTGACTTCATCAAAAGCCACATCGCCCACCAGGCGGTAGCCTTTCTTCGCGGTGGGGTCTTCGACGCGGTTCACGCCGACGTCAATCACCACCGCGCCGGGTTTCACCCAGTCGCGGCGCACCATTTCCGCACGCCCCACCGCGGCGATGAGGACATCGGCCTCTCGGGTGACCGCGGGCAAATCGCGCGTGCGGGAGTGGCACACTGTGACCGTGGCATTGCGGCGCAAAAGCAGCAGGGAAACCGGCATGCCCACAATGTTGGAGCGCCCCAGCACCACCGCGCGGGCGCCTTCCAGGGTGACACCGGCTTCTTCCAGCAGTACCATGATGCCTGCAGGCGTGCAGGGCACAAAGAGGGGTTCGCGGCCTTTCTGCGCCAGGCGGCCAATGTTGAGGGGGTGGAAGCCGTCCACATCCTTTTCCAGCCGAATGCGACCCAGCACCTTTTCCTCGTCCAGCCCTGCGGGCAGGGGCAACTGCACCAGGATGCCGTGGATCGCGGGGTCGGCATTGAGGCGTTCCACCAGGGCTTCGACTTCTTCCTGCGAGGCATCGGCAGGGAGTTCGTAGCCAAAGGAGTTGATGCCCACCTGTTCGCAGGCTTTGTGCTTCATGCGGACATAGATTTGCGAAGCCGGGTTGTCGCCCACCAGCACGGTGGCCAGGCCGGGGCGGGTAAGCCCTGCTTCGACGCGCTGTTGCACCTCTTGCGCGATTTGCGCGCGGATGCGTTCAGCAATGGCTTTGCCGTCAATGATTTTGGCGGTCATGGGGTTTCCTCCAAAGCAAGCAGGCGGCGGCGGAGCAGATTGAGGGCCATGTTGGTGGCCCAGTTGGGGGCCATTTGGGGCGGGCCGCCAAAGTGGAATTCCCGCACTTCGTCACCTTCGGGGCGCACCAGCGCCACCAGGGCGCGGTTCGCGCCTTCCGCGGGGAACAGGCTGACGCCCAGCGCCCATGGGGCTTGTTGCTGTGGACAGCACGCGTGGAGTTTTTCCGGCAGGGCGTGCTCATCCAGGGGCGCGGCAACCATTTCGCCGCCCTGGAAGCCCGCAACTTTGCCCGCACGGCGCAGAAGTTCGCCGCCTACGCCTGCTTCCAGCGCGGTGAAGGTTAGGCCGTGGTCCAGCATGTGCTCGCCGACCACGCCTTCCAGCGTTTCTTCGTCTGCGCCGTAGATGCGGGTGCCCAGGCGCCGCCGCAGTTCGGCTTCCACCTCAGCAATCATGGCCTGCGCGGCCTCTTCGCTTTCGGCTTTGGCTGTGATGCGAATGTCCACCTGGCCGGGGTGGGCCAGCAGGCCCACGGTGGGGTTGCTGAGGCGCTCCAGGTCGCCGATTTGCTCATCCAGCGCGCTTTCGGGCATGCCCGCGGTGTGAAGCACCCGCGCCAGAATCACGCCGCGCAGATCGAAGCGTTTGCGCAGGTAGGGCAGGACATCGTGGTTGAAGAGGTATTCCATTTCGCGCGGCACGCCCGGCAGGGAAATCACCACGCCGTCGGGGGTTTCCACCGCGAACGCGGGTGCGGTGCCCACCGGGTTGGGAATGACCCGCGCGCCTTGGGGAATAAATGCCTGACGGCGGTTGTTTTCGGTGGGCTGGCGGCCATATTGGGCGAACCGCTTTTGAATGTCTTCCCACAGTTCGGGGTGGAATTCCAGGGGAACGCCCACCGCGTCGGCCACGGCTTTGCGGGTGGGGTCGTCCACCGTGGGACCGAGGCCGCCTGTGGTGATCACGATGTCTGCCCGGGTGAGGGCTTCCCGCACGGCTTGCGCAATGCGCGCGACGTTGTCGCCTACGGTGGTGGTGCGGTAAAGGTCAATGCCTGCGTCGCGCAGGCGGCGGGCGATGTAGTGGCTGTTGGTGTCCACAATTTCGCCCAGCAGCAGTTCAGTACCGATGGTAAGAATTTCAGCAGAGGGCATAATGGGCCTTTCTTGGAGAGACTTCAAAGGGCGTGAACACGAGGAGCCCTTGCCATCTCACCCTGCCCCTGCGCCCCCCGCCGGGCTGTTACCGGAAAAGCGTGGGGGTGGGGGAAGGTTGAGATGTCACACTACATTGTACTCCTCAATGAGCCGCCCTTCGGTAAATCGGGCCAGGTCAAGGGTGGAAACATCAACGGTTTTGGCCTGCCCGTCGAGAATGATTTCGGACATCAGTTTGCCGGCAATGGGCCCGTGCATGAAGCCGTGGCCGGAGAAGCCGGCGCAAACGTAAAAGCCTTCGACCGGTGTTTTGCCGAAAATCGGGTGCGCGTCGGGGGTGACTTCGTAAAGCCCCGCGACGCGAGAAACCACGCCCGCGCGCTCCAGCAGTGGGAAGCGCTCAATCGCGGCTTCCATGTGCACCAGTTCCCAGTCAGGATCCACGGATTGGTCAAAGCCAGGCTTTTCGTTGGGGTTGGACATGCCGGTCAGCAACCCCTCACCTTCGGGGTGGAAGTAGAGGCTTTGGGCAAAGTCGATCACAAAGGGGAAGTCGTCGGGCAGTTCGGGGATGGGCGTGGTGGTGAGCCATTGGCGGCGGAGGGGTTCGATGGGAATATCAACGCCGGCCATTTTGCCAATGAGCCCGGCCCACGGGCCAGCCGCGTTGACCACAATGGGCGCATCAATGCTCCCGCGGTTGGTGTCCACGCCTACGACTTTGCCGCCTTCCACCCGAATGCCAGTGACTTCCACATCGGTAAGGGTTTTGGCGCCCAACTGGCGGGCGCGCTGGGTGTAACCCATGACCACGCCGTTGGGGTCCACCAGGCCGTCTTTGGCGTGGAAGGTGGCAGCCAGCGCGTCGTCCCAGCGCATCATGGGCAGGCGCTTACGGACGTCGTCGCCGCTCCACCATTCGGTGTTTACGCCCAGGCGGTGTTGCAGGGCGACCACTTCCTTGAAGGTGGCCACATCTTGTTCGTTGGTGAGCACGAAGAGGTAGCCGATTTGGCGGTAGTCAATGGGGTAGCCGATTTCCTCTGGAAAGCGCTCCAACATGGGCAGGCTTTCCAGCGAAAGACGGATGTTGATTTCGGTAGAGAATTGGTAGCGCACGCCACCAGCACAGCGGCCGGTTGCACCCAGGCCAAAGAACGATTCCTTTTCCAACAAAACGACGCCTTTTTGGCCACGCGCGGCCAGGTGATAGGCAATGCTTGCGCCCATCACACCGCCGCCGACGATGATGATTTCGGCAGTGTTGGGGAAGTCGGTCATGGGAGGTCTCCAGGAGAGCGTGAGGAATTGGAAATGGCGAGTAAATGGCGAGTTGCGAATGGCAAATGGCGAATTGCGAATTGCAAATTGCGAATTGCGGAATGGCGAATTAGGAAGTGCAGAATGCGCCGCACCTGACGCCTGACACCTAAAACGCCACCTCGTTGCCTAAGCCCTGCGCTTTGGCGTTTTGCAACGCGGTTTGGGCGGCCATGGCATCTTGCACGGCAACGCCCACAGACTTGAAGAAGGTGATTTGCTCGTCGCTGGTGCGTCCGGGCTTGCGCCCAAGCAAAATTTCGCCCAGTTCCGCGTGGATATGGTCTGCTGTGATGATGCCGGCACGGATGGGTTGAATCAGGTCGCCGGCTTCGGCCAGCACGGCCTCACGGGAATCTACCACCACCAGGGCCCGGGCCACGGTTTCGGGCGGCACTTCGGCCATTTCCGGGGTGTAGGCGCCGATGCCGTTGATGTGTACGCCGGGCTTCAAGTCGGCATCGGAAAATACGGGCTGGGTGGCGATGGTGGCGGTGCAGATGACGTCCGCGTCGCGCACGGCTTCTGCAGGGGTAGCCGCGACGCGCACATCCTTTGGAATGGGGCCGACCCCGGCCATCTCTTCTGCAAAGGCCTGGGCGCGGTCGGTGGCGACGTCGTACACCCACACCTGTTCGATGGGGCGCACGGTGCACACGGCTTCGGCCTGGGTGCGGCCTTGAGTGCCCGCGCCGAAGATGGCCAGCACATGGCTATCGGGCCGGGCGAGGACGTCGGTGGCCGCTCCCGAGGCCGCGCCGGTGCGTAGGGCGGTCAGGGTGCCGCCTTCCAACAGCGCAATGGGGCGGCCGGTGTCGGGTTCCAGCACCAGCACCGCGGCGTAAATCGTGGGCATGCCGCGTTCGGGGTTGTGGGGAAAGACCGACACCACCTTGACGGTAAGGGCTTCTTCGGCCTCGCCACCCACATAAGCGGGCATAAACAAACTCACGCCCTCGTGGGGTGTCACAGGCAAGGAGAGGCGCAGGGGAACCTCGGCTTGCCCTGACGAGAGGGCGCGGTAGGCCGCCTTGACGGCTTCAATGGCGGCAGGCATGGGAAGGGCTTGACGGACTTCGTCGGCGGTCAAGATGAGCATAGGCTTTCTCCGCATGGGGGGGCACCGGGCAGAGACTTTCCAATTATACCGCCGCTGAAGGGAGGAATGCCAAGGGATGGAAGGGTATGCCGTTGGCTTGATGCGTCCACTACTCCGCGGCTGTTTCTCCCACAATTTCCACCAGGTTTTCCCGCTGTAAATCCCACAGGCGGCGGTAGAGGCCGCCGCGGGCCAGCAAGTCCGCATGGGTGCCGCGCTCTGCAACTTCCCCCTTGTAGAGCACCACGA
>JAADCW010000018.1 GCA_013154225.1 Chloroflexota bacterium | reverse complement strand
AAGAAGCCTACGTCCACTGGGCGCGGCGCTACATCCTCTTCCACAACAAACGCCACCCCGCAGAAATGGGCGCGCCCGAAATCGAAGCCTTTCTCACCTACCTCGCCACTGAACGCCACGTCGCCCCATCAACCCAAAACCAAGCCCTCCAAGCCATCCTCTTCCTCTACCGCGAAGTCCTCCACCAACCCATCACCGACGAACTCCACTACCTCTACGCCAAACGCCCTCACCGCCTCCCCGTCGTCCTCAGCCGCGCCGAAGCCCAACGCGTCCTCGACGCCATGCAAGGCACCCCAAAGCTTGTCGCCCAACTGCTCTACGGCAGCGGCCTGCGCCTCATGGAAGCCCTCCGCCTCCGCGTCAAAGACCTGGACTTCGACCAACACCAAATCATCGTCCGCGACGGCAAAGGCGCCAAAGACCGCGTTACCATCCTCCCCGAAAGCCTCTACCCCGCGATTCAGGAACACCTCGCCCGTGTCCGCCTGGTCCATCAAAACGACCTCGCCCAAGGTTATGGAAGCGTCCACCTCCCCCACGCCTTGGCCCGCAAATACCCCAACGCCTCCCGCGAATGGATCTGGCAATACGTCTTCCCCTCCAACCGCCTCTCCACCGACCCCCGCACCCGTGTCACCCGTCGCCATCACATCCACCCCACCGTCATCCAGCGCGCCGTCCGCCGCGCAGCCAAACTCGCCGGCATCACCAAACACGTCACCCCGCACACCTTCCGCCACTCCTTTGCCACCCACCTTCTGGAAGCAGGCTACGACATCCGCACCGTCCAGGAACTCCTCGGCCACAAAGACGTCGCCACCACCATGATCTACACCCACGTCATGCAACGCGGCCCCTACGCCGTCCGCAGCCCCCTAGACCCCTAACCACCTAACTCCCTAACTCCTAATTCCCTAATTCCCTAATTCCTAATTCCCTAATTCCCCAATTCCCCAATTCTTTCCCCACCCTCCCCAAAAACGTTTCATGCTATACTGAAAAACACGATTCATCCATACCCTCGCACATTCCCGACCACCCGGAGGAGGTAAAACTATGCCGACCTACGATTACCAACTCTTACTCAAACGCCTGCTGGAACACGGCATCCGCTGGTATCCAGAGCAAAAAATCTACTACCGCGACCAATGGGAATACACCTACACCGAAATGTACCAACGCGTCCTTCGCCTGGGCGCGGCCCTCAAAGCCCTGGGCGTGGGCGTTGGCACCAAAGTTGGCGTCATCGAATGGGACAGCCACCGCTATCTGGAAATGTACTTCGGCATCCCCGGCATCGGCGCGGTGCTTCACACCATCAACCCCCGCCTCGCGCCTGCCGACCTGGCTTACACCGTCATCCACGCCGAAGATGAAATCATCATCTTCCATGAAGATTTCCTGCCTCTGGTCGAAAAACTCGCTCCCCAACTGACCAGCGTGCGCAAATACATCCTCATCACCGACAAAGAAACCCCGCCCGAAACACCCCTCACCGACCTGGACTACGAAACCTGGATCAACAGCGTCATGCCCTTGGAAGACCTGCCCGACCTGCCCGAAACCACCCAAGCCACCCTGGCCTACACTACGGGCACCACAGGCAAACCCAAGGGCGTTTCGTTTAACCACCGCCAACTGGTACTCCACTCCCTGGCCGGCGCCTCTGCCCTGGGCATCCTGGGCGACAACGGCGGGCTCACCAAATACGACGTCTACATGCCCCTCACCCCCATGTTCCACGTCCACGCCTGGGGCGTACCCTACGTTTCCACAATGGTGGGGCTCAAACAAATCTATCCGGGGCGCTACGAACCGCAAATGCTCCTCAAACTCATCCTCACCCACAAAGTCACGTTCAGCCACTGCGTCCCCACCATCCTGCAAATGATCGTCAACGCGCCCGGCATCGAACAATACGACCTCAGCAACTGGAAAGTCATTATCGGCGGTGCGCGGCTCACCAAAGGATTGGCCAAGCGCGCCCGGGATCTCGGCATCAAGGTCTCCGCGGGCTACGGCATGTCCGAAACCGCGCCCATCCTCACCCTGGCCATGCTCAAACCCTACATGGCCGAATGGGATGAAGAAAAACAACTCGACTACCTCATCAAAACCGGCGTTCCCATCCCCCTGGTGGATCTGCGCATCGTCAACGAAGCCGGCGAAGATGTCCCCCACGACGGCCAGGAAAAGGGCGAAATCGTGGTGCGCACGCCCTGGCTCACCCCCGGCTACTACAAAGACCCCGAACGCTCCGAACAACTCTGGCGCGGCGGGTGGCTCCACACCGGCGACGTCGCGGTCATGGACCAACACGGCTTCGTGCAAATCGTTGACCGGCTCAAAGACGTCATCAAGAGCGGCGGCGAATGGATTTCCTCCCTGGAACTGGAAAACCTCCTCAGCCTGCATCCTGGCGTGCAGGAAGCCGCGGTCATTGGCGTTCCCGACCCGCAGTGGGATGAACGCCCCCTGGCCATCATCGTCCCCAAAGAAGATTACAAAGGCAAATTGGACGCCGAGGTTCTAAAAGATCACCTGAAGAAATACGCCGACGAAGGCGTGATCACCAAATGGGCCATCCCCGAACGCTACGAATTTGTCGAAAGCCTGCCCAAAACCAGCGTGGGCAAGATAGACAAAAAAGTCCTCCGCGCCGAATTCGCACAAGCCTAAGCAGTCATACATCCTAAGCGAAGGGCTGAGCGCAATCGAAGCCCGCAGTCGCACGTCCTGAGCGGAGGGCTGAGCGCAATCGAAGCCCGCAGTCGCACGTCCTGAGCGGAGGGCTGAGCGCAGCCGAAGCCCGAAGTCGCACGTCCTGAGCGAAGGGGCCGCAGGCGCCGCAGTCGAAGGACAAATCTTAAATTGCCACCGTAGGGGCGAGGCGCTGCCTCGCCCTGATTTTATCCACCAATGACACCGATTGGCACCGATTTCTTCTTGCCGCCCTTGGCGGCGGCTTTCTTGGTGCCCTTGGCGGCTTTCTTGGCGCCCTTGGCGTTACAGAACGCAGATAGCGCAGATGATGGCAGATGCTCGCAGATAAAAAACGAATTGTCATACGTCCTAGGCGGAGGCACCGTAAGCGCCACAGTCGAAGGACATCCCAACCAGCCAAACTTCCCCACCTCTTCGCCTTTTGCGGGTAAAATAAAGCCCAAGATTAACCGCGCCATTCACACCCGAAAACCGAGGCAGCCATGCACACCGAAACCCCCATCACCCTTGGCCAGACCGAAATCCGCACCCTCCCCTTGGGCATTGGCACTTGGGCTTGGGGCGATCGCTTTTTCTGGAACTACGGCCGCGACTACACCGCCGAAGACATCAAAGCCGCGTTCCAAACCGCGGTTGAAGAAGGCATCACGTTTTTCGACACCGCAGAAGTGTACGGCATGGGGCGAGCAGAACGTTTTCTCAACGAAATGACCGCCGACACCCAAAGCCCCATCGTCATTGCCACCAAATTCTTCCCCTTCCCATGGCGCGTGCGCCGCGCGGCCATGCGCCGCGCCCTGCGCCAAAGCCTCAAACGCCTGGGACGCTCGCAGGTGGACCTCTACCAAATCCACTTCCCCTGGCCCCCACGCAGCACCGATTTTTGGGTCAGCACCCTGGGCGACCTGGTCCAAGAGGGCCTGGTCAAAGCCGCGGGAGTATCCAACTACAACGCCGAGCAAATGCGCCGCGCCCACGCCATCCTGCAGGCCAAGGGCATCCCCCTGGCCTCCAACCAGGTGCATTACAGCCTCCTGCACCGCGACCCTGAGAAAAACGGCGTGCTTCATGCGTGCCAGGAACTCGGCATCACCCTCATCGCATACAGCCCCCTGGAAATGGGCTTGCTCACCGGCAAATACAGCCCTGAAAATCCCCCCGGCGGCGTACGCAATCGGCGCTACTCCCGGGAATACCTGGCGCGCATCCTGCCCCTCATTGGCCTGATGCGGGAAATCGGCCAAGGCCACGGCGGCAAAACCCCCGCGCAGGTTGCCCTCAACTGGGTGATTTGCAAAGGCGCGCTGCCCATCCCTGGCGCGAAAAACGCCCGCCAGGCGCAATCCAACGCGGGCGCTTTGGGTTGGCGGCTCACCGACGACGAAGTCGCCGCGCTCGACCAGGCCAGCGAAGGATTATAATTGCCACCATATCACAACTGACCTCCGCACGTCACAGTCCAACACCATAGCCCTTCCCCTTGAACGCCGCCTTGCCATGAAACCCCTCATCAGCATTGTTGGCCCCTGCGCCGCAGGGAAGAGCACCCTCATCCGCCAATTGGAAGGCCACGACCTGCGCCTCAAGCACATCGCGCAGGAACACTCCTACGTCCCCGACATGTGGCAGCGCCTCACCAACCCCGACGTCCTCATCTTCCTGGACGTCTCTTTCGAGGAATCCAACCGCCGCCGCCCCATGCCCTGGAAAAAAGAAGACTACCTCGAACAACAACACCGCCTGCGCCACGCGCGCGAGCACGCAGATTTCTACCTGCTTACTGACGGCCTCACCCCCGAGGAAGTCGCCCAGCAGGTACTCGCCTTCCTGAAAGCGTACCTCCCCAGCGATTAAAGCCCGCCGTACCTCGCGGCGGGTTTTGTCATACTCCTATAACCTGAATTGCGGATAAGCCTCACAGGGCATCGCGCTTAGCGGAACGACCAACGGAAGCGTAGCCAAAGCGCCAAAAAGTGCTTTTTCTGCGTTTCGACTGCGATTGCTTCGCAATCTCCGCTCAACGCGATGGGTTTTCCCTTATCCAAAACTCAGGTTTCTATCGAAACCGAGGTTATGGAACACAAACCTATTTTCCCGTACGTGCCTGCAACCCGCGCACGGCCATGCCCCCCAACACCAACCACGGCACCATCGCCCAAAACCCGGCCAAAGCCGATCCCGTCAGCCCGCGCTGCACCGAGAGCGCCAAGTTGCTTCCTCCAACCAGCCCATAAAGGACAACCATCCATCCCAACGGTGCCTCCTTCCGCTCGCGCAAAGGCCCCGGAGCAGCCAACGCCTCAAACAGCCCCACGGTGATAAACACCGTCAACCACCAGCCCAAGAAATTGCGCGCGGGGATGCCAAAATAGCCCCCCTTGGTTTCCCAAACCCACTGGCCAATGTGCACCATCAGGGGATCCATCAGCACATCCCACGCAGTCATGGCCAAGCCAGCCAGGGCCGCGATCTTCCATGCTTGCCCCCGCGGGCGGCCGTCCAGCCTCTGCCACAGCGTGCGGGCGATGACCCATGAAGGGTACATCATCATGAACCACGCCAAAGGGATAACCAGCGGCACAAGTCCCCAAAAGCGAGGTCCTGTGAGTTTTTGGGTGTAGTGATACGCACCAAAAGCCCAGCCTGTGCGCACCCCAAAGGTTTCCATGCCCAAACTCACCACAAAAGAAAGGGCAAAAAACACCCCTGTGTTTCGCCAGCCCACATGCACACTACCATGCAAGAAGGTGATTATCAATGCCAGCAGGGTCAATAGCGGCACAGCCAACGGATACCACGCTCGCGGTGCCCACCGTGCGACAAACAGCACGCTGAGCACTGCATAGAGCACCAGCAAGAAACCGATGAGTCTGCGTCGCATGGCAAACCCTCTTGTAAGCGTCATGCGCCAATGGTGGTGACAATAGTACGCACCGCGCCAGCCGCGCGCAGTGCTTCGGCAATGGCTTCCGCCGCTTCCGGGCCGGCCTCTGGCGGCACCAGGGCAATCATGTTGCCCCCTCTGCCACCGCCCGAAAGTTTGGCCCCGGCCGCGCCGCTTTCCTTTGCGGCCGCGACCAACCGATCCAACGCAGGGCACGACACCCCCATATCCTGCAACAGTGCGTGGTTGACATCCATCAGCGCGCCCAACCGTGCAGGCTCACCCGCCTCAATGGCCGTGCGGGCCTGCCTGGCAATTTTCCCAATTTGGGTAAAAAGGGCGCGATACACCTCGGGTTGGGCTTCAGCCGCCTGGCGCACGTCGGCCACGGCCTGGGCTGTGGGCGCGGGCACGCCCGTATCAGCAATCACCAAGGTAAAAGGCCGCCCCACCTGGAACGTTTGCACTGGCTCCCCACGCACAAAATACACCGGCTTGGCATAGGTCACCACTGTGTTGTCAATGCCCGAAGGCGTGCCGTGGTGAATCTTCTCCACCTCATAGGCAATCGCGTTGACCTGCTCAGGCGGCAATGGCGCGCCCAGGAACCCGCTAAGGGCCCGCACCATCGCGACGGTTACAGCCGCGCCGCTTCCCAACCCCGCGGCCACGGGAATGGTGGAAGTCACCCGCATGCGTGCAGCCAAAGGCCGCGGTATGCCCAAGGTTTCCAGGGTGAGGTCAACCGCACGGCGCAGGGGATGCACAGGGGCAAGATGCAGCCACGGGGTATCGTGCAAATCCACCGCGGGCGCGGTCAGGCGGAGTTCCCCCGCGGGCAAATCGGGCGCGGCAGAAACAATGGCCTGGGCACGCACCGCGGGCACGGGCACAGCCAGCGCGGGCTGGCCATACACCACCGCGTGTTCCCCAAAAAGGATGATTTTGCCAGGAGCAGTTGCACGAAAAGCAGGCATAGGTCAATACGCGTAGAAAATGATCAGCACCGCGAGCCCCCACAGAGCTAACGCGATTTGCAGCGGACGGTCGGTGAGCAGGGCTTCTTCGGGCGCCCCCCCGCGGCCTTCCACCTGCACCAAATAGAGGTAGCGGAAGATGCCATACACCACAAAGGGGATGGTTAGCATCATGGCGTGGTTTGGGGGTAAGTTGGGCGCAGAAAAGGTGTAGAGGCTGTAGGCCATGATGGTTGTGGCCGAGGTGATAATGATCAACTGATCCAGGAAGGGCAACGTGTAGCCATCCAACACCCGCCGATGGTCGCCTGCCGCGGTATCCAGCAGAGCGAGTTCGGCCCGACGCTTCCCAAAGCCAATGAAAAGCGCCAGCAAGGTGGTTACCACATACAACCAGGGGGAAAACCGCTGAACACGGATGAGCACCACCCCCGCCTGCACCCGCAGCACAAAACCCGCGGCGATGATGAGGACGTCGATGATAGGGACGTGTTTGAGGTAAAAACTGTAGGCCAGGTTGAGCAGGAAGTAGGCCACGGCCACCGCGAAGAAGCGCGGGGAAAGCCGCCAAGAGAGCGCCAAGGTCACACTGAGCAAAATCGCAAAACCGCCCCAGGCCACGCGCAGCGGCAGGCGGCCGCTGGCAATGGGGCGGTTGCGTTTGCGCGGATGCCGACGGTCTGCGTCGCGATCCACAATGTCGTTGAGCAGGTAAACCGCGCCGGAGAGCAAACAAAACAGCCCAAACCCGGCCAACGTGCGCAAAAAGGCCGAAAGATGGGTCAGTTGGTGGTCAAAAACCAGCGCGGCAAAGATGAACGCGTTTTTTGTCCACTGCCGAGGTCGAAGGGATTGGAGAAAAGCCCACAGAACGCGCATGGAGAAATTATACCAGCCCATTGTTTTGTCCTTCGGCTTCGGTGCCTACGGCACCTCCGTTCAGGACGTATGACGTCGGACTTCGACTGCGATCTGCCCTCAGCTTAGAACATTTTCAACTCTGGGCCTCTCTAACGTACGACTTTTCATCAGGGCGTTTTCGCCATTCCCTCATTCCGCAATTGCTCTCTGCGAACTCTGTGCCTCTGCTCCCTCTGCGCCTTGCTTTTCCGTCCTTCGACTTCGGCGCCTGCGGCCCCTTCGCTCAGGACGTATGACTTCGGGCTTCGGCTGCGCTCAGCCTTCCGCTCAGGATGTGCGACAATTCGTTTTTTATCTGCGAGCATCTGCCATCATCTGCGCTATCTGCGTTCTGTAACGCCAAGCGCACAAAGAAAGCCACCGCCAAGGGCGCCAAGAAAATCGGTGCCAATCGGTGTCATCGGTGGACAAAATCAGGGCGAGGCAGCGCCTCGCCCCTACAACGGCAATGCAAAGGTGGATTCTTGTTTTTGCGTCCTTCGACTGCGGGATTCGGCTGCGCTCAGCCCTCCGCTCAAGACGTATGACTTCAGCACCTACGGCGTCTTTGCTCGGGCGTTTGACTTCGCCCAAGACGGAATCTCATCCGCCATTCCTCATTCGCAATTGCCTCATTTTCCTCATTCGCAATTCCTCATTCCGCCTCGCCTCGCCCTCGGCGCTCCCACCAGCGCAGGAAGGCTTTGGTAGCCTCCGCGGCCAGCGCGGGCACGAACAACAGCGGCAACATCCACCGCCACTGCGCCCACCCCAAGGGCACAGTGTTGAACACGGTGTTCAGCCCAGGTACATAAATGACCACCAAGACCAACAACGCAGAGGTGAGGAACGCCCAATTCATCGAGCGGTTGCTGAAAATGCCAATCTTGTGCAAGGGGTAACGTTCCGAGCGCGCGGTGAAGGCCCGCAACAATTCAGAGAACGAGAGGGTGGCAAAAGCCATGGTCTCGGCAAATTCCGGCGCTTCAGGATGGACATGCAGGCCAATGGCATACGCGCCCAAGGTTACTGAGGTGATAGCCACGGTCTGCACGGCAATGCCCAGCCACATGGGCTTGTTGATGATCGGTTCGTCCGGCGGCCGCGGGGGGCGTTCCATAATATCGGGATCGCCCTTTTCCACACCCAGCGCCAGCGCGGGCGCGCCGTCGGTGATCAGATTCAACCACAGCAGTTGGATCGCGGTCAAAGGCGAGGGCAAACCCGCCAATGTGGCCAGGAAAATCACCGCGATTTCAGCCAAATTGCAAGAGAGCAGGTAATACACGAATTTGCGAATGTTGCTGTAAATCACCCGCCCTTGCTCAATGGCCGCGACGATGCTCGCATAGTTGTCGTCGGTCAGCACCATATCTGCGGTTTCTTTGGCCACATCGGTGCCAGTAATGCCCATCGCGATGCCAATATCGGCCTTCTTGATGGCCGGCGCGTCGTTCACGCCGTCGCCGGTCATGGCCACCACTTCCCCATTGTCCTGCAGGGCTTCGACCAGCCGCAGTTTGTGCTCAGGCGACACCCGGGCAAAAACATCGGCCTCTTCCACCACTCGCGTCCATTCGTCCCTGGCCAGCGCATCCAACTGCGCGCCGGTGAGCACCTTGCGCCCCGGACGGAGCAGACCAATGCGCTCGGCAATCGCGCGCGCGGTGTTGGGATAGTCGCCGGTAATCATCACCGTGCGGATGCCCGCGCGCCGCGCCTTTTCCAGCGCGGGGATAACCTCCGGCCGCGGGGGATCCATCATGCCAAACAAGCCCACGAAAATCAAATCCGACTCCACTGTCTCAGGCGTGACTTCCTCGGGGAGTTCGGGAATTACCTTATAGGCCACCGCGAGCACCCGTAGGGCCTGCCCTGTGAGGGCATCGTTGGCCGCCTGAATGGCCTGGCGCATCTCCGGGGTCAGAGGCACCGAAGTGTCATCCATGCGCTGATAGCGGGTGCAGAGTTCCAGCACCACATCGGGCGCGCCTTTGACCGTCACCACATACCCCTTGGGCGCGTTTCCTTCCGCAAAAGGCGACGCGTCGTCCTCGTGGGGGTCCAAAATGGCGTGGATGGTGGTCATGCGCTTGCGTTCCGCGTCAAAGGGAATTTCCTGCACGCGGGGGTAATCTTCTTCCAGGGCTTCCTTGAAAGCGCCGGCCTTGGCCGCGGCCACCAACAGCGCGCCTTCGGTGGGGTCGCCCACCAGGCGGAAGGTTTGGCGCATGTCGCTCGCGCCCGAAGGCTCCAGCACAGCATCGTTGTTCAGCGCGGCAATCCACAAGGCCGTGGTCGTGGCCGGGTAATCCCAGGGGGTAACGGGCTTCCCATCGAGCAGGAACTCGCCCGTGGGATTGTAGCCCTGGCCGGTGATTTCAAAAACATGGCCGTCAACCCACAGATGGGTGACGGTCATTTCGTTTTGGGTGAGGGTGCCGGTTTTGTCAGAGCAAATCACCGTGGTGGAACCCAGCGTCTCCACCGAGGCCAAGCGACGCACCAAAGCGTGGCGCTTGACCATTTCGCGCATCCCCAACGCCAGGCTAATGGTCACCACCGCGGGCAAGCCTTCGGGCACCGCGGCAATGGCCAGGCTGACCGCGATGAGGAACATATCCAGCGGGTCGTAGCCCCGCATCCAGCCCATCACAAACACCAACCCACACACCGCCAAGGCGGCCCAGCCCAGGGTACGGCCCAACTGGTCCAGCCGCTTTTGCAAGGGGGTGGATTCCATCTCCACCGATTGGAGCATTTGGGCAATCATGCCCAATTGAGTGCGCATCCCAGTGCTCACCACCACCCCGCGGCCGCGGCCATACGAAACCAGCGTGCCCATGAAGGCCATGTTCCTTTGGTCACCCAAGGGCACGCGGTCGCGGATCACAATCGAGGCATCTTTGGTCACCGGGGAAGACTCGCCCGTAAGGGCAGATTCGTCAATCCGCAGGTTGACCGATTCCAGCAGGCGCACATCCGCGGGCACGTAGTTGCCCGCTTCCAGGATGACAATGTCGCCGGGCACCACCTCGCGCGCGGGGATGACCTTGCGGCGGCCTTCCCGCACCACATGGGCCTCGGGTGCGGCCATTTGTTTGAGTTTTGCCAGGGCTTGCTCCGCTCGCGATTCCTGCACAATCCCCAAAATCGCGTTGAGCACTACAATGGCCATAATGGCCGCGGCTTCCACCCAATCGCCCAAACCGGCAGAAACCAAAGCGGCCACAATAAGCAACCAGACGACAAAATTGTTGAACTGCTCCCAAAGTTTTTGCCAAAACGAAGGCGGCGGCGCCTCGGCCAACTGGTTGGGGCCGTAGCGTTCCAGCCGCGCTTTGGCTTCTTCCTCTGTGAGCCCTTGCATGGAAGTCGCCAAATGTTCCAGGGTTTCATCGGGGCTCAAAGCCAACCAGGTTTCGTGATTTTTGGTCTCGATGTCGGGAGATTGGGCTTGCTTGGAAGAGGGCATAAAACACTCCGAAGTTTCAAGATTCTCGTTTGGGGTCAGCCGCTGAAGCGGGTTCCCAGGCTATGGGCTGAGCACCAGCGGCACACTTTCCAAATACATCACGCCAGGCGGGGTAACGCCGTTTTCCTGCACAACCAACAGCACCTGGGTGGGGTCGGTCACTTTGTAAGGCATACTGAAAGTAAACAGTGCGTAGCCATCTTCCGCGGGCGTCGAAAGCGGCGCGGTCTGATAGCCCAGCACTTTGCCGTTGGTATCCACCAACATGGCTTCGACCATAGGCGAGGCCGGAAGCGCCTTGCCGACCACCACCAGCGTTCCCCCCTGGATGACCTGGCGAGCCTGAGGCTGTTTGAACAAAATTGGAGCGCGGTCAGCAATCTGATAACTGATTTGCGCCTGCCCAGTACGCAGCAGGGTCAGAGTAATCGCGTTTTGCGACGTACAACGATTATACTCATCCCAAGTCGAAACTTGCAAACGCCCCATCTCGGCTTCGCCCGCAATTTCAAAGGGAATTTCCAAATAGAAATACAGCAACGAGTGTGCGGGCTGATCCTCATCGAGCCGAATGACACGACGGTAAATCACCCGCCCATCTTCGCCTACCAGTTCCACGTGCAAGGCTCGGGCGTGGCGGGTTTGCACGGCAATGCGCGTCCGAAAGGGCGAAAGCACCCGGGAATCCATCCCCGGATAGAGGATTTGCGCCACCGCGTAGCCTGTGCCGGGCACGCTCAAGGGCGGCGGGGGCGTGGGGGTTGCCGTGGGCAACGTGATGGGGAAAGGCGTGGCCGTGGGTGGGCCCGCGGGCGTGGCCGTTGCCGTGGGCAACGGCGCAGTGGGGGAAGGTGGCACCGAGGCCGCGGCA
Organism: Chloroflexota bacterium; assembly: GCA_013154225.1. Lineage (GTDB taxonomy): Bacteria > Chloroflexota > Anaerolineae > Anaerolineales > DRMV01 > DRMV01. The sequence continues at coordinate 695 of JAADCW010000018.1, read as the reverse complement.
GGCGCGGTGGGCGAGGTCAACGCCTCTGCCGTCAGAGCGATGGCCGTGGGGAGATAATCTGTAGGAAGGGGCGTAGGCAAGGGCGTATCGTCCGCCATGCTCATGGTGCAGGCCCCTAAAAGCGCGGCCAAGAGGATAAACGCGATGAGAAAACGACGGGAGTGGTAAGGCATGGTTGGCTCCGAAGGGCTATACGAATTCGACGGCAGTTGTAGTTTGCCTTTGCAAACGTCTGGGGAACGCGGCCTCGCGGCAGATGGCCTCGGCCTAATCTACCGAGGGGCCCACAAACGTCAGTTTGGTTTTGGCAGGCTTTCGCCGTCGCGGTTTGACTTCTGGGCACTTCCACACATCGCCAGGATGCGCGCGGCGTAGGTCGTTGAACGTGGGCAAAATACCGCACGCGTAGCACTGGTGGCGGCAGTCTTCGCGGGTGCGGCCATCCTCGCTCCAGCGATAATCCAACTTCAGGAAGCGTTTGCTCACCCCGGGGTTGATGTGTTCCCAGGGCAGGGGCGCATCCAGGGGGATGGGGCGATGGACCACTTTCCACGGCGAAAGTCCAACCTCGCGGAAGGCTTCCAGCCAGCGCTCGTAGTCAAAGTGCTCACGCCAGGCATCAAACTTCGCGCCGCGCTGCCACGCGCGGTAAATCACCTCGCTCATGCGGCGGTCGCCGCGAGAAAGCCAGGCTT
>JAADCW010000124.1 GCA_013154225.1 Chloroflexota bacterium | reverse complement strand
GAGCAGTTGATCCCTTTGTTGGCATGAGGAAGGCCGCAGAAGCCAATTTGCTTCACAACCGTTGGCAAAAGCGGCCTGGCGTGTTTGAACATCCAAAATCAGACGGCACCCACACATCCTTGGGGAGGTAGTGTCATGCCACATCATCCAGACGTCAGCAAACCAGCAACACCGCGAATTTTGGTTGCCGTAGCAACACCCGAAGAAGCAGAGTTTCTGTTACCCCTGGCGCATATCCTGGCCCACGGACACGCCCGTGGGCAGATCGTGGTTTTGCTGATCAAAGACGTGCCTGAAGACGAACCCCTGAGCGCGGCCGCGGGCCCTTTGAGCCGCCTGCGGGAAGCCATCGCGCCGGTGTTACAGCGCTATCAGGTGCCCGCGCTGTATGTGCATTCCCTGGCGCGGCATCCTGAGCATATTTGGGATGCACTGTGTGACTACGCTCGCGAAGAGCACATCCACACCATCCTGGTGCCGTGGCCTAACGCGGCCATCCCTTCCCTGGAAGACGCCAATCTGGACGCGTTGCCCAGCAACCTGGTCGTTGCCCGGCAGGGCAAAGCACCCACGACCTGGCAAGAAGTCAAGCAAGTGCTGTTGCCGGTGCGCGGTGGCCCGTATGATGCCGAGGCGCTGCGGGTGGCTTTGGCTGTGGCCGAATACGCTTCCGCACGCATCACCCTTTTGCATGCCACCAGCGAAGCCGCTTATGATGCTGAAGAGCGCCTCTTTGCCCATTTCGGCAGTGCACTGCGCGGGCTGAAGGCCATCACGCGCTCGGTCACCACCCTGGACGAGATGGAAGACGCGGTGCGGAAGGAAAGCCGCGATCACGATGTCGTGGTCATGGGAGCTTCCAGCCGCAACAACCCGCCCGGCAAACTGCTTTCGCCTCGCCTGGAGCGCCTGGTGCGGGATCTGGACAGCACGTTGTTGATCGTCAAGAGTGCGGCTTCGCAAGCCAGGCAAGAGGCCGCAGAGCATCGCGCGGAAAAGCGCATTGCCCGCCGCCCCCTCAGCCTGGTGGTGGACCGTTGGTTTGCGGAAAACACCTTCCGCAGTGAAGAATTTGCCGACCTGGAGCGCCTGGTGCGCCTCAAGGAACAGCAGGGGCTGACCATCAGCTTGGGCTTGCCTGCCCTCAACGAAGAGGCCACTGTAGGCAAAGTCATCACCACTGTGAAGACCGCGCTGATGGACGAATTCCCCCTGTTGGATGAAATTGTGCTCATTGACAGCGGCTCTGTGGATTACACCCGCGAAATTGCCGCGGAGTTGGGCATTCCGGTGTATATCCATCAGGAAATTTTGCCCCAGCACGGCGCGTATCACGGCAAGGGCGAAGCCCTGTGGAAGAGCCTCTACGTGCTCAAAGGCGACATCATTGCCTGGATTGACACCGACATCAGCAACATTCACCCGCGTTTCGTGTACGGCATCATTGGGCCTTTGCTCATCAATCCCAAAATCCAGTATGTGAAGGGCTTTTACCGCCGTCCGCTGAAGCAGGGTGATAAAATCGTGGCTGGTGGCGGCGGCCGGGTGACCGAACTCACCGCGCGTCCGTTGCTCAACATGTTCTTCCCCGAACTCTCGGGGTTGATTCAGCCCCTTTCCGGGGAATATGCAGGCCGCCGTGAGGCGCTGGAGCGTGTGCCCTTCTTCACCGGCTACGGCGTGGAAACCGGCCTGCTGATTGACCTGTTGGAAAACTTTGGCCTAAGCGCCATCGCTCAGGTGGATCTGCGCGAGCGCATTCACCGCAACAAGCCGCTGCCTGACCTTTCCCCCATGGCTTTTGCCATCATTCAGGTGGTGGTGCGGCGTCTGGAAGAGCGCCACAAGATCCGCTTGCTGGAAGACATCAACAAGACCATGAACCTGATTCGCTATGCGCCTGGGCGCTATTATCTGGATCAGCGGGAGGTGGTGGAGCGCGAGCGCCCGCCGATGATCGAAATTCCCGAATACCGCGCCCTGCGAGAATCGTTGAAGAAATAGCCTGCGAGGGCTTTGGTGACCATGACGACCCTTTTGCTCATCCGCCACGGCGAAACCGACTGGAACGTGGAGGGGCGGTATCAAGGCCAGGCTGATCCGCCCCTCAATGCCCGCGGTTTGGCGCAGGCGCACGCGTTGGCCCAGCAGTTGCAGGAAAAAGGCCCCAAGCCCGCGGTGGTGTATGCCAGCCCCCTGCGTCGGGCCTGGCAAACCGCGACCATCGTAGCCCAGGCCGTGGCCGCGCCCCTCAAGGCCGAACCGCGGCTCAAGGAAATCCATCTGGGCGCGTGGGAAGGCGTGCTGGCCACGGAGATTGCCCGCCGTTGGCCGGAATTGTTCCACGCGTGGGAAGTGGCCCCCTGGCAAACCCGCCCGCCCGGCGGTGAAACCATTGCCGAAGTGCAGCGGCGGGTGTATGCCGCGGTGGACGACATCCTCGCCCGCCATCCAGATCAAACCGTGGCCGTGGTCGCCCATCGCTTGCCCATCGCGCTGATCAAAATCCGTTACCAGGGCTACGACCCCGAGGAAGTGCGTCGCATTCCTGTGCCCAATGCCCAGTACGAAATTCTGGAAGTGCCGTCGTCTGCGGCCTTCCCTGTGCGGTGATTGGCTATGCTTGTGCTTAGAGATTTGCTCCGTTTTCTCTACGGCCCTCAAAAGGGTGATGAAACCACTCAGACGCTGGAACAGCGTTTGGAGGCCTTCCGCCGCACCCATCCTCAGTTGCAAGACGCCCCCGCGCCGGCCCAGCGGCTGACTTCTCGCGATGCTGTGCTGATTACCTACGGCGACCAGTTCCGCTCGCCCGATGAACCGCCTTTGCAAAGCCTGCATCGTTTTTTGCGCACCCATCTCAAGGAAAGCATCTCAGCCGTCCACCTGCTGCCTTTCTTCCCTTATTCTTCAGACGATGGCTTTTCGGTAATTGACTATCGGCAGGTGAACCCCGATTTGGGCACGTGGGAGCACATTCGGGCCTTGGAGCAAGATTACCGCTTGATGTTCGACGCGGTCATCAACCACGTTTCGCGAGAATCGGCCTGGTTCCAGGGCTTTTTGCGGGGCGAAGCGCCTTACCGCGATTACTTCATTGTGGTGGATCCAGACACTGACCTTTCCCAGGTGGTGCGCCCGCGGCCGTGGCCTCTGCTGACCAAGGTGGAAACCGCGCAGGGCGTCAAGTATGTGTGGACCACATTCAGCGCGGATCAGATTGACCTCAATTATGCCAACCCCGCGGTGCTGTTGGAAATCGCGGACATTCTGCTGTTTTATGTGGCGCACGGCGCGCGCATCATCCGTCTGGATGCTATTGCTTATTTGTGGAAGGAAATCGGCACGCCCTGCATCCACTTGCCGCAGACCCATACGGTGGTGAAACTCTTTCGGGCGATGTTGGACCGCGTGGCGCCGGGGGTGCTGTTGATTACCGAAACCAACGTGCCCCACGAGGAGAACATCGCTTATTTTGGCGATGGCTATGACGAAGCCCAACTGGTTTACAACTTCACCCTGCCGCCGTTGACCTTGCACGCCTTGCATACGGGCAACGCGGCACGGCTGACCGCGTGGGCGCGCACCCTGCGCACGCCCAGTCAGGCGACGACGTTCTTCAACTTCCTGGCCTCGCACGATGGCATTGGCGTGCGGCCAGCAGAAGGTTGGCTGGCCCCAGAGGAAATTCAAGCCCTGGCCGATGTGACCCTGGCGCACGGTGGCCGCGTGTCCACTTATGCCCGGCCTGATGGTTCGCAAGCGCCTTACGAACTCAACATTACCTGGTACGACGCCCTCAACGACCCCAACGCGCCTTCAGACAACGACATTCCGCGCTTTATGGCTTCCCAGGCCATTATGCTCAGCCTGGCCGGCGTGCCAGGGATTTACGTCCATTCCCTGTTCGGTTCCCGCAACTGCCAGAAGTGCTATCAGCAAACCCAACAGCCGCGTTCCCTCAACCGGGAAAAGTTTTCCCTCGCGGCCTTGGAGGCCAAACTGGCCGACCCATCCACGCGCGAGGCGCGCATTTTGCGCGCGTATCGCCGGTTGTTGGATGTACGGCAGGCGCAGGCGGCTTTTCATCCCCAGGCGCGGCAGGAAATTTTGGACGTGCACCCAGGGGTGTTTGCCGTGCGCCGTGGGGAAGGGCAGGAGACGATTTTGGCTTTGATTTCGGTGCGTGAGGAAGCCCTCACCTTGCGGTTGGAAAACGATATTGCCGCATCGCGCCCCTGGCAGGATCTGCTTTCTGAGGATGTATTGCTTCCGGGCGCGGATGGCCGGCTGTTGGTGCCTTTGGCGCCCTATCAGGTGCGCTGGTTGAAAATGCGCTAACCGCTGGCCATGACACCTGACCATGAATTGCGAATAAGCCTTACAGGGCAATCGCGCTGGGCGGAGCGACCAAGGAGAGCGCAGTGAGGCGCCAAAAAGCGCTTTTTTCTGCTGCTTCGCAATCTCCGCTCAACGCGATGGTTTTTCCCTTATCCGAAACTCGGGTTAGACGTGCAAAGGCCGAGGCTAAACAGCCTCGGCCTTTGGCTTGGGGAGGGAGAGGCGGACTATTCCACCACAAACGTTGTGCTGGCAGAGCCAGAGGTGTAGCCACTCTTGGTGGCGGTGACATCTACGGTGTAAGTGCCTACGCCGTCACGGTTGGCGTTGATCCAGTAGGAGAAGGTCGCCTGACCGTTGGCGTCGGTGGTCGCGGTCGCGCTCACGGTGCGGCCGCTGGCCGTGGTGATGGTCATGGCCACAGAGGCATCGGCCACAGGATCGGTGCCATCGGTGACGTTCACGGTGATGTTGACGGTTTCGCGGTTGGTGTAGGTGTCTTTGTCGGTCGCGACGGTGACGCTCAGCGCACCTTCGTCGCCGGTGTCGCCATCATCGCCGTCGTCGCCACCGTTGTCGGTGCCGCTCAGGTATTGGATGGCGTCATAGGCCTGCACCAGGCCGTAGCCGTAGGCCACATCGCGGCCTTCTTCGCCCAGGTCTTTGGCGGTCGCGTCCAGCGCGGCGCGGATGTCCGCGTTGGTCAGCGAGGGGAAGGCGCTCCAAACCAGCGCGGCCACAGCGGAAACGTGCGGCGTTGCCATGGAGGTGCCGCTCCAGGCTTCATAGCCGCTGGCCGGCTGGGTGATGCTGCTGTACACATCCGCGGTTTCGCCCAGTTTGTTGGCGACCAGATATTGGCCGTCTTCCTGGGTGAGGCTGAGCGCGATGATGTCGGAGGAGTTGCCATCGCCCAGGGTGCCGTAGAAGTTGCCGGGCTCATTGTTGTAAATGAGGGCCGCAACGCCGCCGCTGTTCTGGACGTTCATGACCTTCTCGTAGAAGGTGATGTCGCCGCGTTCGCAGAGCACGACCGCGTCTTGCCAGTCGCCGGTGCTGTCGCACAGGCCACCGTCAACCAACGGGCCGCTCACCGAGCCGCGAGCCGCGTATTCGATGTGGTTGGCGTCGTAGGTCACGCCGTCCACGGTGACGTGGTTTTCTTCAATCCACGGAATGGTGCTCAGCACGTCCACGCCAGGGGCAGCCAGTTCCACCTGGTCGTTCTGCTGAGAGAAGTCGGCCACGGTTTCGGTGCTGTCAATCGCGGCCACGGAGATGACCGAGTCATAGGAAGCGGGATAGGAGTAGGCGGTGGTGCCATCGTTGCCCGCAGCAGCCACAAACAGGACGCCCTGGTTGTAGAGGTCTGCAAAGGCCTGAGATTCCTTGCCGGTGGAGCGGCTGCCGCCCAGGCTCATGCTGACCACGTTGGCGCCTGCGTCCGCGCAGCGGTAAATGGCGTCCACCAAGTCGGAGGACATGGTCCACAGACCGTCATTGTCGAAGATTTTGACAATGTAGAGGGAAACTGCACCGGGGGTCACACCCACCACGCCAAGGCTGTTGTTGGCTGCTGCAATGGTGCCGGCCACATGGGTGCCGTGGCCCGCGCCGTCGGTGTCCCACGGATCACCAACTTGGGAATAACCACCAATGATATCTACGCCGGCAAAATCTTCGTGGTCGGTGTAAAGGCCGGTGTCAATGATGCAGACAGTAATGCCGCTGCCGGTGGGGGCGCCGCTGTCCACGACACCGTCGCGGTCGGCATCCCACACATCACGCGCCTGCACCATGTCCACGCCGTAAGGCACGGTCTGGCCGGTGTCGGCCGCGGCCACCGCGGCTTGCACGGCCTGGGTGCTCATGGCGCTGCCATACAGATAGCGCGGCACATCTTCTTCGATGCTGACAACGTTGGGATTGTTCCGCAGACCCTGTAAGGCTTTTTCAGGCACGGTGACAACATAAGCATTGAGGCGCTGGAAGTCGTAGTGGAACTGGGCGCCAGCGCCCTGAAGGGCCTGGTGGACGGTATCATGGGCGCCAGCCTGGTAGGAAACCCAGACCCGCACCCGCTCAGGCGGCGCACCAGCGCCGACGCTGAGGATGCCGACCGTCAGAGCCAGGGCCAGAACAACGGCCCCAAGCACACGGAAACGAGGGGAAAAACGCATACCATCCTCCTGGAACAAAGGTTTGCCCCATAACGCAAAAGGGGCTTTAGAGTAAAACGAACAACGCGGCGATTTGTTACAGTTTTCTTGCTGTTTGTAAGGCGATGGCAAGGATTGAGTGGAGGCGCGGTCGTTTAGTCGGTAGCTGCATGGCCGTTGGGTTGTGTCGTCGGCATTCCCTCGTTCGCCATTCGCAATTCGCAATTCCTAATCCGCCATTCGCCATTCCCGCAATGCTTCCAGTTGACGCTGGGCTGTTCCCGTGGTATCATAAGAACGCCGATTTTTAGCACTCTAAGAGCGAGAGTGCTAAAAATCAAAAGAGGTGTGCTGAAATGTCGCCCCGCCGAAAACAAAGCCCCCCGCCAGGTGAAGAACTCACCGAGCGCCAGCAGTTTATCCTGGCGTTGGTGGTGCGCGATTACGTGGACACTGCCCAACCGGTGGGATCCAAACGCCTGGTGAGCCGCTATCGGCTGGATATTAGCCCCGCGACGGTGCGCAATGAGATGGCTGTGTTGAGCAAAAAAGGCTATCTCAAACAGCCGTACACGTCGGCGGGGCGGGTGCCCACCGAAAAAGGCTACCGCTATTTTGTGGGGCATTTGTTGGGGCGCAGTGACCTTCCCCCCGAAACCAAGCACACCATTGCCCATCAGTTCTATCAAGCCCAGCAGGACATTGACCAATGGATGCAGTTGGCCGCGTCGGTGCTGGCGCAGCAAGCCCGAGCCGCTTCGTTGGTGACCGCGCCGCACCCAGAAGAAGCCCGCTACAAGCATTTGGAACTCATTGGCATCCGCGGGCGGCAGGTTTTGATGGTGTTGGTGCTGGTCGGCGGTGAAGTCCGACAGCGCCTTTTGCACCTCGCAGAGCCGGTCACCCAAAACCAATTGAGTGCAGTGGCTGAGCGGCTCAACCAGCGCCATCGCGGCAAAACCCTGGCCGAAATTCAGGCCACGCCTTGGCCGTCCGACGCGCTGGAGGCCGACATCCTCCGCCTGGTGCTGGCTGAAATGGAAGAAAGCACCCGCTCATGGGTGGAGGAGGTCTATCGGGACGGCCTGACCCACGTGCTGACCGAACCCGAGTTTGCCCAACCCGAAGCCGCGCGCAAAGCCTTGAGCGTGCTGGAAAACCGGGCGGTTTTGGAGCGTCTGTTACAGCGCGTGGCTGTGGATGCGGAAATCGGTAGCGTGCAAGTCCTGGTGGGCAGTGAAGACTGGGAAGAACTCCGAAACTGCTCAGTGGTGCTGGCCCGCTACGGCGCGCCGGGGTTGGCCAGCGGGGTGTTGGGTGTGTTAGGACCTACCCGTATGGCTTACAGCCGTGCCATCCCCACGGTGCGCTTTGTAGCCCGCCTGCTGAGCGATATGGTGACCGAAACTTTAGCCGAATAAGCAGGGAGAATACCCATGGCAAAGAAAAAGCAAGAAGAAACAACCCAACAAGAAGAAATGCAGACAACCCAAGATAATCCCGCGGCCGAAGACGCTGCTGAAACCCAAGCCACTGAAGCCCAAACTGCCCAAGAGGAACCGCAAGACATTGCCGCGCTCCAAAGCGAACTGGAAACCACCCGCGCCCAAATGCAGGAATATTTGGACGGATGGCAGCGGGAACGGGCGGCGTTTGCCAACTTCCGCAAACGCGTGGAGCAGCAACAAGAGCAAACCCGCCGCGACATCACTGCCAGCATTGTCAAGCGCTACCTGGAAGTGCTCGACGATTTGGAACTGGCCCTGAAAAATCGGCCCACCGAAGGCGAAGGCGCTGCCTGGGCCGAGGGCATCGAACTGATTTACCGCAAGATGCTGGCCATTCTGGAAGCCGAAGGCGTCAAGCCCATTCCGGCAGAGCCGGGCATGCCCTTTGACCCGCGCTTCCACGAGGCCATTACCCACGAACCTCATGATGAACATGGCAGTGAAGAAATCATCGAGGTCGTGCGGCAGGGGTACATGATTGGCGACCAGGTGCTGCGTCCTGCTTTGGTGCGGGTAGCCCAGTAGCACCTGGGTGCGTACATTTCCCGTTGTAAAACCGTCAAATTTCAATTCTCGCATTTGTTCTGACGCGGGTGGCAGATCAGCAAGGAGGGCGCACGTATGGGCAAGATCATTGGCATTGATTTGGGCACCACCAACTCAGTGGCCGCGGTGATGTCGGGCGGTGAACCGACGGTCATTCCTTCCGCCGAGGGCGAACGGTTGGTGCCTTCGGTGGTCGCGGTGAAAAATGGCGAGCGCCTGGTGGGGCGGGTAGCCCGTAACCAGGCGCTCGTGAACGCGGAAAACACCATTTTTTCGGTCAAGCGCTTCATGGGGCGCAAATACGACGACCCTGAAGTGCAGGAAGCCATCAAACGCATCCCCTACAAAGTGACCGCGGCGCCCAACGGCGACGTGCGGGTGCTGATGGGTGGCCGGGAATACGCGCCGCCCGAAATTTCGGCCATGATTTTGCAAAAGATCAAGGCCGATGCTGAGGCTTTTTTGGGCGAGCCCGTGACCCAGGCTGTGATTACCGTGCCCGCCTACTTCAACGATGCCCAGCGCAACGCCACCAAAGACGCGGGCCGCATCGCAGGCCTGGAGGTGTTGCGTATCATCAACGAGCCTACCGCGTCTGCCTTGGCCTATGGCTTGGACCGTAAGCAGAACGAAATCATCGCGGTGTATGACCTGGGCGGCGGCACGTTCGACATTTCCATCCTGGAAGTGGGCGAGGGCGTGTTCCAGGTGTTGGCTACCCGCGGAGATACCTTCCTCGGCGGTGATGATTTTGACCAGGCGATTATGGACTACCTCATCGAGGAGTTCCTCAAGGCCGAGGGCATTGACCTGCGCCAAGACCGCAACGCGCTTCAGCGTTTGAAAGATGCCGCGGAAAAGGCCAAAAAAGAACTTTCCAGCATGGTGCAGACCGAAATCAACCTGCCCTACATTACCGTGACCGCAGACGGGCCCAAGCATTTGGTGACCACCCTCACCCGTGCCCGCCTGGAACAACTCACCGGCCACCTCATTGAGCGCACCCTGGAACCCATGCGGGAAGCCCTCAAAGATGCCGACCTCACCCCTGACCGCATTGACGAGGTGGTGCTGGTGGGCGGTATGACCCGTATGCCCGCTGTGCAGGAAGCCGTGGCCCGTTTCTTTGGCAAAGAGCCTCACAAGGGCGTCAACCCCGATGAGGTGGTGGCCTTGGGCGCGGCAATTCAGGCCGGTGTGTTGGGCGGTGAGGTGACCGACCTGCTCTTGCTGGATGTCACGCCGCTGACCCTTTCCATTGAAACCTTGGGCGGCATTGCCACGCCTATCATCCCTCGCAACACCACCATCCCTACCCGCAAGAGCCAGGTTTTCTCCACCGCCACCGACAACCAAACCCAGGTGGAAATCCACATTGTCCAGGGCGAGCGCCCGTTGGCCAAAGATAACAAATCGCTGGGTAAATTCATCCTGGACGGCATTCCGCCTGCCCCGCGTGGGGTGCCGAAAATCGAAGTCACCTTTGACATTGACGCCAACGGCATCTTGAAAGTGACGGCCAAAGATCAAGCCACTGGCCGAAGCCAGCACATCACCATCACCGCCTCTTCTGGGCTGAGCGAAGAGGAAATTCAGCGCATGCGAGAAGAGGCCGAAAAGTTTGCCGAAGAAGACCGTCGGCGCAGGGAACGCATCGAAACCCGCAACCAGGCTGAGCAAGTTGTTTATGGTGCGGAGAAAACCCTGCATGACCTGGGCGACAAAATTCCCGCAGAAGCGCAGGAAAGCGTGCGCCAGGCTGTGGCCGCGCTGCGGGAAGCCCTGGCCGACGAAGAAACCGAGACCGAACTGCTCAACCAGCGCATCGAAGCCGTCAACGAGGCGCTGCGCCAAATCGGTCCTGTGAATCCCGATACCCCGAACACCTCAAATCTCTAATCCCCTGACAACGATTCAACCATGCCTCGCGACTACTACGACGTCCTCGGCGTTCCGCGCAACGCCAGCCAAGATGAAATCAAAGCCGCCTTCCGCCGATTGGCGCGCAAATATCACCCTGATGTGAGCAGCGAGCCCGACGCGGAAGAGCGGTTCAAGGAAATCAACGAAGCCTACGCGGTGCTTTCCGACCCGGAAAAGCGCGCGGCCTATGACCGTTTTGGCCACGCGGGGGTTGGCCGCGGTGCGGGCGGTTTTGGGGGCGCAGCCGATTTCGGAATGGGCGATTTTGCCGATTTGTTTGAGGAGATTTTTGGGTTTGGTGGCTTTGGCCGAGCCTGGAGCCAGACCAGCCGTCAGCGCCCCCGCCGTGGTCGTGACCTGCAAATTACCCTCACCCTGGAATTTGAAGAGGCCGTTTTTGGCGTGGAAAAAGAGGTGCAGGTCACCCGCAATGAAGTGTGCCACACGTGCGGCGGCAGTGGGGCAGCCCCTGGAACCCAGCCCCAAACCTGCCCAACGTGCCACGGCACAGGCCGCATTCGCCAGACCCGCACCACGTTCTTCGGCACAATGGTGCAGGAAACCGCGTGCCCTTCGTGCGGTGGTAGTGGGCAGATTATTGCTCAACCCTGCCCGACGTGCCGCGGCCGTGGGGTAGAGCGCCGCACCGTGCGGAAGGTGGTCAACATCCCCGCAGGGGTGGATACGGGCACGCAAATTCGTCTCAGCGGTGAGGGCGAGCCCGGCACCAACGGCGGCCCCAGGGGCGATTTGTACATCAAAATCAAGGTCAAGCCCCACAAATTCTTCCAGCGCAAGGGCGATGACATTATCTTGCACCTCAACATCAACATGGCCCAGGCCGCCCTGGGCGCGGAAGTCAAGGTGCCGACCGTGGATGGCGAGGAGATCCTGCGCATTCCCGCGGGGACGCAGCCTGGCCACACCTTCCGCCTGCGGGGCAAGGGTGTGCCGCATTTGCAGCGCCCTGGCCGGGGTGATCAAATTGTGGTGGTCAACGTGGAAATTCCCAAGCACCTTTCGCCCCGCCAGCGCGAGTTGTTGGAAGAACTGGCCGAAAGCCTGGGCACCGAGGCCAAGCCCCAAGGCCGCGGGTTCCTGGACCGACTGAAGGATTTGTTAGGATGAGCGATCCTACCCGATGGCTTGAACTTTCTCTGGAAGTGGACGGCGAATTGGCCGAGGCCGTGGCTGAGGTGTTGGCGCGCTTTGCGCCTAACCGCGTCGCGATTGAGGCCAGCCATATCCAAGATCAGCCGGACGGCGAAGGCGTGCCCACGGGGCCGGTGCGAGTTGCGGCTTATTTGCCCGTGGATGAAGATCTGGAAGCCACCCGTCAGCGCATTGAAGAGGCTCTGTGGCATTTGCATGTCATTCGGCCTCTCCCGCAGCCCACTTACCGCTTTTTGCAGGAGCAGGATTGGGCAGAGGCATGGAAGCACGCATACCGCCCCATTGCCGTGGGTGAGCGGCTGATGATTGTGCCCGCATGGCTGGAAAACCCCGACCCTCAGCGGGTGCCGCTGCTTTTGGACCCCGGCATGGCTTTTGGCACGGGGACGCATCCGACCACGCAGATGTGTTTGGCTGAGGTGGAGCGTTTGGTGCAGCCTGGCATGACGGTGTTGGACGTGGGCTGTGGAAGCGGCATTTTGAGCATTGCCGCGCTCAAGTTGGGGGCTGTTCGGGCTTTGGGTGTGGATACTGATCCCCAGGCTGTGGCCGTAGCCCAGGAAAACGCGGCGCGCAATGGCGTGGCTGAGGGGTTCCGCGCGGCTGTGGGTTCGGTAGAGGCTTTGCGACAGCCGCCTCTGGGGCCGGTGAAAGCCCCATTGGTGCTGGCCAATATTTTGGCGCCGATTTTGGTGCGGTTGTTGGATGAGGAAGGTTTGGCTGATCTGCTGACCCCCGATGGCGCGTTGGTGCTCAGCGGGATTTTGGAGAACCAGGCGGAAGACGTTTTGGCCGCGGCCCGCCGAGCGGGATTGGCGCTGGCGCATCGTCGGCAGATGGACGATTGGGTCACGCTGACGGTGAAGCCGATGTAGGCGATGCGTGGCGGGGCAGTGGTTATCAGGGGGAGATACCAAAGGTAGGTCGCAAAAGGGCGACGCAAAGCCCCGCAATTCACAATTT